>NZ_JBHWDU010000024.1:0-99852 GCF_042734825.1 Kitasatospora sp. NPDC059648
CCGCGTTGAGCGGCACGGCAACCACCGGAATAGGGCGGCCCCGCGCACTGCGTCCTCGCTAGTGTTATTTCAAAAGGAATCTCCAACCCCGATCACAAGACCGAGGCCGGGGATGTCAACATATCTGGCGTTGACTTTTGGCACGCTGTTGAGTTCTCAAGGAACGGACACTTCCTTCGGACCGCCTTCCAGCGGGCCCTCCGGGCGCTTCGTTCTTTCGTGTTTCCAGCTTATCAGATGTCTTCCGCTCCGTTTTCCGGGGCTTCGTCATCCAACTCGCCGGTGTCTTCCGGCGCTTGACGCACCGTCTGACGTTCCAAACTCTAGCCGACCACCGCTCCGAAAAGCGAATCCAGCCGAGCCCGACTGCAATCCGATAAAACGCACACGCCGAATAAGCACCGAGCCGAGACGCGAAAAGCGAAACAGCCGGCACGAACCGAGAAGTGGTGTTTCAGGGGATTGGCCGCCCCGGGACCGTCCGCGCCGATGCGTGTCCGGTGCTCCCTGCCAGGCAGCTCGAAGAACTGTACGCGCTTCCTGCCCCGGATGCAAACGGCGTGCAAAAGGGGCCGGCCGGAGCCCCGCGAGGGGTCCGGCTGGCCGTGCCGGGGGCTCAGCTGTTGGTGGGGAAGCCCAGGTTGATGCCGCCGTGCGACGGGTCCAGCCAACGCTGGGTCACGGCCTTGCCGCGGGTGAAGAACTGCACGCCGTCCGGGCCGTACGCGTGGGCGTCGCCGAACAGGGAGGCCTTCCAGCCGCCGAAGGAGTAGTAGGCGACCGGCACCGGGATCGGCACGTTGATGCCGACCATGCCGACCTCCACCTCGAACTGGAAGCGCCGGGCCGCGCCGCCGTCGTTGGTGAAGAGGGCGGTGCCGTTGCCGTAGGGGTTGGCGTTGATCAGGGCCACGCCCTCCTCGTAGGAGGCGACGCGCACGACGGAGAGGACCGGGCCGAAGATCTCGTCGTTGTAGACGGACATGCCGGGCTTCACGTGGTCGAACAGCGTGGGGCCGAGCCAGAAGCCGTCGCTGGTCGGGCTGCCGTTCCGGTCCTCGGGGGCGATCGGGTGCTTGCGGCCGTCGACGGCGAGCTCCGCACCGTCGGCGACGCCGGACTCGACGTAGGAGGTGACCTTGTCGCGGTGCTGGCCTGTGACCAGCGGGCCCATCTCGGAGTCGCCGTTGCAGCCGGGGCCGACCTTCAGGGTGGCGATCCGCTGCTTGATCTTGTCGACCAGCTCGTCGCCGATCGGGTCGACGGCCACCAGGACGGAGACGGCCATGCAGCGCTCGCCGGCCGCGCCGAAGCCGGCGTTGACCGCGGCGTCGGCGGCCAGGTCGAGGTCGGCGTCGGGCAGCACCAGCATGTGGTTCTTGGCGCCGCCCAGGGCCTGCACGCGCTTGCCGTAGCGGGTACCGGTCTCGTAGACGTAGCGGGCGATCGGGGTGGAGCCGACGAAGCTGACGGACTTGATGTCCGGGTGCTCCAGCAGGCGGTCGACGGAGACCTTGTCGCCGTGCACCACGTTGAAGACACCGTCCGGCAGCCCGGCCTCCTTCCACAGCTCGGCCAGGAAGTTGGCCGCCGACGGGTCCTTCTCCGAGGGCTTCAGCACGACGGTGTTGCCGGCCGCGATGGCGATCGGGAAGAACCACATCGGCACCATGGCCGGGAAGTTGAACGGCGAGATGACCGCGACCGGGCCGAGCGGCTGGCGGATCGAGTAGACGTCGATGCCGGTGGAGGCCTGCTCGGTGAAGCCGCCCTTGATCAGCTGCGGGATGCCGCAGGCGTACTCGACGACCTCCAGGCCGCGGGCGATCTCGCCCAGCGCGTCCGAGTGCACCTTGCCGTGCTCGGACACGATGATCGAGGCCAGCTCGTCCCGGCGGGCGTTCAGCAGCTCGCGGAAGGCGAAGAGCACCGTGGTCCGCCTGGCCACCGAGGCGGTGCGCCACTCGGTGAAGGCCGAGGCCGCGGCAGCCACTGCCTGGTCGACCTCGGCGATCCCGGCGAAGTCCACCTGTCCGGCGACCTGGCCGGTGGCCGGGTCGAAGACGTCGCCGCGACGGGGCGCCGCACCGGCGGTGGCGACCGGCTTGCCGCCGATCCAGTGAATGATGTGCTTGCTCAAGTCCGTCTGCCTCCGAAGTCCCGGGCGGCGTCCTGCCACCGGTCCGGTCTGGCGCCGCCCGCGAGAGAGGCCGGGCGACGGGAATTCACGGGGCTACCGCGCTCGTCTCCCAGTCTGGTGGCCACCGGGGCGCGGCTCAACGAACAGGCTGACGGGGATCCCGGATTCAGCCTTACAGGTCGTCCGGTCACTGGTCCGAACGTGTGTCGCCGTCCGCCCCGGGGCCCCGGGGCGCCTCAGAACTCTTCGTCCTCCAGGTACGGGTCGTGCAACCCGTCCGCCGCTTCCTGGGTCTCCAGCAGGTCCAGGCGCAGGTCCTGCGCCCAGGCAAGTGCCCACCGCTTGAGCCCGTCCACCGCCCCGGCCTCGACACCGCGGGCACGGAACCGGCCGTCCGCCGCCTCGGCCAGCGTCTCCAGCCGGTCGGCGAGCCCGCCGGGCTGGAAATCCGGGTCCAACTCCGTCGCCAGGGCGAGCAGTTCGCCCTCCCGGTAGTCGCGGGTGAGGGCGTGCACGTCGATCAGGTCGCGCGGCATGCCGCGGTCGACCAGCAGCGCGGTGGCGAGCGCCGCCGCGTCCTCCAGGGCGACCACCGGCAGGAGCACCGGCGGCTCGCCGGGCTCGGGCGCGCCGAAGTCCAGCCGGACCGGGCGGTGGCCGAGCGGTTCCTTCCACAGCTCCACCGAGTGCGACCGGCCGCCCAGCGCCAGCCGTACGGTCAGCTGCTCCAGGCGCGGCGTGCCGGGCCGCGCGGCGACCCCGCCGCCCGCCGCGCGGTACGCCTCCGCCAGCGCGGCGGCCACCTCCGGCAGGTCGGCACCGCCGGTGGCCAGGGTGAGTCCGTCCTGCGGGCAGGCCGGGACGCCGTGGGCGCGCAGCGCGTGCCCACCGGCCAGCGCCAGCCCGTAGCGAGTGCAGACCGGCCCGGCCAGGGCTGCCAGGCGCAGCTGGGCGGCGCCCGGTCGGAGGGACGCGTCGACGGCGTGCGGGGCGCTGGTCATGGTTCCAGTCTGACCCGGGCGCCCGCCCCGCGCGCCGTCGCCGAGAGGCTGCCCCGGCCCCGTCGGCCGCCTGCTACCAGCCGCCGAGCCCGGCCGCCGCCTCGTGCAGGGCGAGTTCCAGCAGCACGGGGTCGTTGAGCCGCCCGGAGCCGTCGGGCGGCACCAGCCAGCACACGCCCAGGCTGCTGCGTCCGGGGTGGGGGACGACGATCCAGGTGCCCTCCCCCGCGCAGCGCACGCCGGTGCCGATCCAGCGCGCCGCGGTGCCGACCGGCACCAGGAAGCCGAGGTGCTCCTCCCCTGAGTCGGTCAGGACCGGGCCGCAGGAACCGGTGACCAGGACGTCCAGGGCCGGGCGCCCGAGCCGCCCGGGGACGGAGAGGACGTCCCAGCGGCGCCCGGCCGGTAGCAGTGTCAGGCCCAGTCCGGTGTTTGCCCACCGCGCCCGGAAGGCCTCCGGGTCCGGTGCCACCTGGATGAGCCAGTTCAGTCCGGTGCTCTCCATGTCGTGTCCCCGCTTCTCGCCGTTCGGGCGCGGCGGGACGTACCGGACCCGCCGTCACCAAAGGAGAGGCGGACGGCGGGTCCCTCTTACACGGGCCGCGTGACCCGTCCGGCGGGATCAGCTGTCGAAGCCGAGCCCCAGCCGGTCGAGGGTGCGCAGCCAGAGGTTGCGGTGGCCGCCGTTGCGGTCGGCGCACTCCAGCGAGCGGGTGGTGATCTCGATCCCGGCCCAGCGCACCGGTTCGGGCGGGAACGGCAGCGGCTTGGAGCGCACCATGTCCAGCGAGGTGCGCTCGGTGCGCTCGCCGGCGAGCAGGTCGAGCATCACCTCGGCACCGAAGCGGGTGGCACCCACGCCGAGCCCCGTGTAGCCGACGGCGTACGCGACCTTGCCGCGGTAGGCGGTGTCGAAGAACGCCGAGAACCGGCTGCAGGTGTCGATGGCACCGCCCCAGGCGTTGGTGAAGCGCAGCCCCTCCAGCTGCGGGAAGCAGCGGAAGAAGTGGTTGGCCAGGGTGCGGAAGGTCTCCGGCCGCTGGTCGTACTCGTGCCGGACGTGGCCGCCGTAGTGGTAGACCGCGTCGTAGCCGCCCCAGAGGATCCGGTTGTCGGCGGAGAGCCGGAAGTAGTGGAACTTGTTGGCGCTGTCGCCGAGCCCCTGCCGGCCGCGCCAGCCGATCGCGGCGAGCTGCTCGTCGCTGAGCGGCTCGGTCATCAGCGCGTAGTCGTACACCGGCACGACGTACGGGCGGACTCGCTTGAGCAGGGACGGGAACACGTTGGTGCCGAGCGCGACCCGGCGGGCGAAGACCCGGCCGTACGGGGTGCGGGCGGCCATGCCGCTGCCGTGCTCGCGCAGCTCGGTGGCCCGGGTGTGCTCGAAGACCCGTACGCCCTGGCCGAGGCAGGCCTCCTTGAGGCCCCAGGCGAGCTTGGCGGGGTGGACCATCGCCACGCCCTCCTTGTCCCAGAGGCCGCCGAGGAAGGTGGGCGAGTTCACCTCGGCCCGCAGCTGGTCGGCGTCCAGGACGGTGATGTCGAAGCCGTAGCGGGTGACGGCCTCGGCGACCTCGTGCAGCTCCTCGACCTGGTGGGGCTGGGTGGCAACGTCGATCTCGCCGGTGCGCTCCCATTCGGCGTCGATGCCGTAGCGCTTGAGGGTGGCCTCGATGGCGTCCAGGTTGGCGGCGCCGAGGCGTTCCAGCTGCGCGAGTTCGGCGGGCCAGCGCTCCAGGCCGTTGCCGAAGCCGTGGGTGAGGCTGGCCGCGCAGAATCCGCCGTTGCGCCCGGACGCGGCCCACCCGACCTCGTTGCCCTCGACCAGGACGACGTCCAGGGACGGGTCGCGCTCCTTGGCGATGAGGGCGGTCCACAGACCGGAGTAGCCGCCGCCCACGACCAGCAGGTCGCAGGTGGTGTCGCCGACCAGGGCGGGCAGCGCCTGCGGCCGGCCGGGGTCCTCCAGCCAGAAGGGGGTGGGCCTGGCGTCACTGAGTGCGCGGGCGGAGTCCATGCATTATCAGCCACTTTCTGCGGATAGACGGAAGTACGGGCCGTCGATGACCGACCGTGGGTCAGGCGGTGGCCTTCCGGCGGTTGCCGAGCCACTGGCCCGCGACGGTCAGCGCGACCGCGGCGACGAACATCGCGGTACCGATGACGTTCACCTGCACCGGGATGCCGCGCTGCGAGGCGCCCCAGACGAACATCGGGAAGGTGACCGTGGTCGGGCCCGAGTTGAACTGGGTGATGATGAAGTCGTCGAAGGAGAGCGCGAAGCTGAGCAGCGCGCCGGCGGCGATGCCGGGGGCGGCCAGCGGCAGGGTGACCCTCAGGAAGGTCTGGGTGGGGGTCGCGTAGAGGTCCTGCGCGGCCTGTTCGAGCCTCGGGTCCATGCTCATCACGCGCGCCTTGACCGCCGTCACCACGAAGCTGAGGCAGAACATGATGTGCGCGATGAGGATGGTGGTGAAGCCGAAGGGGATGCGCATGTTGAGGAACAGCGTCCCCAGTGAGGCGGCCATGACCACCTCGGGCATGGCCATCGGCAGGAAGATCATCGCGGTGGTGGCCGAGCGGCCGCGGAAGCGGTAGCGGGCCAGTGCGAAGGCGACCATGGTGCCGAGCACGGTGGCGCCGATGGTGGCGAGCACCGCGATCTGCAGGCTGAGCGAGAGCGACTGGCACATGTCGGCCACGCCGCAGGGGTTGGTCCAGGCGTCGGTGGAGAACTCGTTCCACTCGTAGTTGAACTTGCCGACCGGCTTGTTGAACGAGAAGGCCAGCACGACCAGGTTGGGCAGCACCAGGTAGGCGAGGGCCAGCAGGCCGGCCAGGACGACCAGATGGGCGCGGACCCACTTCAGGATGCGGGACATCAGACCAGTTCCTCCGTCCCGGCCTTGCGCATGTAGACCGTCACCATGCCCAGGGTCAGGGCCATCAGGATGAAGCTCAGCGCGGCCGCCGTGGGGTAGTCGAGCACGTTCAGGAACTGCTTCTGGATGCCGTTGCCGACCATCTGCTCGCTCGGCGAGCCCAGCAGCTGGGCGTTGATGTAGTCGCCGGAGGCCGGGATGAAGGTGAGCAGGGTGCCCGCGACCACGCCCGGCAGCGAGATCGGGAAGGTGACCTTGCGGAAGGTGGTGAACGGCCGGGCGTAGAGGTCTCCGGCCGCCTCGTGCAGCCGGGGGTCGATCCGTTCCAGCGAGGTGTACAGCGGCAGGATCATGAACGGCAGGAAGTTGTAGGTCAGGCCGCAGACCACGGCGAGCGGGGTGGCGAGCACCCGGTCGCCGGAGGTGAGCCCGAGCGCGTTGGTGACGTCCAGGACGTGCAGGGCGTTGAGCGCGCCGACCACCGGGCCGCCGTCGGCCAGGATGGTCTTCCAGGCCAGGGTGCGGATCAGGAAGCTGGTGAAGAACGGCGCGATGACCAGGATCAGGACGACGTTGCGCCAGCGCCGGTTCGCCTTGAAGGCGATGGTGTAGGCCAGCGGGTAGCCGATGACCAGGCAGAGCGCGGTGGCGATGGCCGCGTAGGAGAACGAGCGGACGAAGTGCCACTTGTACTCGACCAGGGCGTCCCAGTAGGTCGAGAAGTGCCAGGTGACCTTGAAACCCTCTTCGAGCGATCCGGTCTGCAGCGAGGTGGACGCCTGGTACAGCATCGGCACGGCGAAGAAGACGACCAGCCAGGCTGTGCCGGGCAGCAGCAGCCAGTACGGGGTGAGCTTGCGCCTCGGCTTCGACGACGCGCCGGACGGCGAGCTGCCGGACGGGGGTTTGGCCTGCGGCGGCGCGGCCGGGGTGGTGGTGGTCACGCGGCCTCCTCCGCGGTGCCCGCGTCGATCGCCTGGGCGGCGTCCAGGGCGAAGGAGTGCGCCGGGTTCCAGTGCAGCTGCACGGCGGCGCCGGGGACGATCCGGGCGTCGCGCTCCATGTTCTGCTCGAAGACGGTGACCTCCTGGCCGCCGTCGGTGCGCACCACGTACTGGGTGGAGACGCCGATGAAGCTGGAGTCGAGGACGGTGCCGGCCAGCTTGTTGCGGCCCTCGGCGACCTGCTCGGTGGCGTGGGTGATGGTGATCTTCTCCGGGCGCACGCCCAGGTGGACCCGCTCGGCCCCGGCGGAGCAACGCGCCTTCGGCACCGCGAGGCGGGTGCCGGCCACGCTGACCAGCAGGTCCTCGCCCGCACCGCCGGTGACCTCGGCGGGCAGCAGGTTGGACTGGCCGAGGAAGTTGGCCACGAAGGTGGTGGCGGGGTTCTCGTAGAGCTCGGCGGGCGCGCCCAGCTGCTCGACCCGGCCGCCGTTCATCACCGCGATGGTGTCGGCCATGGTCATGGCCTCCTCCTGGTCGTGGGTGACGTGCACGAAGGTGATGCCGACCTCGGTCTGGATCCGCTTGAGCTCCAGCTGCATCTGGCGGCGCAGCTTGAGGTCGAGGGCGCCGAGGGGCTCGTCCAGGAGCAGCACCTGGGGGTGGTTGATCAGCGCGCGGGCGACCGCGACGCGCTGCTGCTGGCCGCCGGACAGCTGGTGCGGCTTGCGCCGGGCGTACTGGCCGAGTTCGACCAGCTCCAGCATCTCGTCGACCTGCTTCTTGACGTCCTTCTTCCCGCGCCGGCGCAGGCCGAAGGCGACGTTCTCGAAGATGTCCAGGTGCGGGAAGAGGGCGTAGCTCTGGAAGACGGTGTTCACCGGCCGCTTGTACGGGGGGAGGGCGGTGACGTCCTGGCCGCCGATCAGGACGGTGCCGCTGGTGGGCTCCTCCAGGCCGGCGATCATGCGCAGGGTGGTGGTCTTGCCGCAGCCGGAGGCGCCGAGCAGGGCGAAGAAGGAGCCCTGGGGGACGGTCAGGTCGAGCGGGTGGACGGCGGTGAACGAGCCGTAGGTCTTGCCGATGCCGGTGAGGCGTACGTCGCCGCCGGTCGCGTCGCGCAGCTGGTCTGTCATGGGGTGTCTTCCTGGGTCTTTCTGCCGGGGGCGGGGGTCAGGCGCCGATGAGCTTGGAGAACTTCTGCTCGAAGTCGCTCTCCTCGCCCTCGGTGAGGGTTCGGAACACGTGCGCCTTGGCCGCCATCTCGGGGGTGGGTACGACCAGCGGGTTGGCCGCGCTGTCCGGGGCGAGGGTGGCGAGCTCGTCCTTCATCCCGGTGACGGCGGAGACGAAGCCGATGCCCGCGACCAGCCGCGCCGCGATCTTCGGCTGATAGTAGAAGTCGATCAGCTTTTCCGCGTTCGTCTTGTGCCGCGCCTTGGCCGGGACCAGCATGTTGTCGGTCGAGGCGAGGTAGCCCTTGTCGGGGATGGCGAACTCGATGTCCGGGTTGTCGGCGCGCAGTTGGATCAGGTCGCCGCCCCAGGCGACGCAGGCCGCGATGTCCCCGGAGGACAGCTCCTGGCCGTAGTCGTTGCCGGTGAACCGGCGGATCTGCTTGCCGTCGACGGCCTTCTGCAGCCGGGCGATCGCGGCGTCGTAGTCGTCGGCGGTGAACGTCGCCGGATCCTTGCCCATGTCCAGCAGGACCATCCCGATGCTGTCGCGCATCTCGGAGAGGAAGGTGACCCGGCCCTTGAGCTCGGGGTCGTCCAGCAGCTGGGAGACGCTGGTGACCTCCTTGCCCCTGGTGGCCTTCCGGTTGTAGGCGACCACGGTCTGGATGCCGGCCCAGGGGTAGGTGTAGAGCCGGCCCGGGTCCCAGTCGGGGGCGCGGAAGCGGGCGTCGACGTTGGTGATCGCGGTGGTGACGTTCGCCGGGTTCAGCTTCTGCGCCCAGCCGAGCCGGATCAGCCGGGCGGCCATCCAGTCGGTGAGCACCACCAGGTCACGGCCGGTGTCCTGGCCGGCCGCCAGCTGCGGCTTGACCTTGCCGAAGAACTCGACGTTGTCGTTGACGTCCTCGTTGTACTTGACCTCGATGCCGGTGGCCGCGGTGAAGGCGTCCAGGGTGCCGTGCTTCTCCTTGTCCTTCTCGTCGGTGTCCACGTACAGCGGCCAGTTGGAGAAGTCGACCTCCTTCTCGCTGTCCGAGAGGTCGGCGGCGGCGTTGGCGGTCGAGTCGCCGGTCGCCCGGGGCGCCGCGGGGATGCCGCAGGCGGCCAGGGTGCCCGCTCCGGCGGTCAGCGCGGCGGCGCGCAGCAGGGTGCGGCGGCCGACCGCGGCCCGACCGCTGGTCAGACTGCGTTCCCAGGCCTTGCGGACGGGTTCGGGCAGACCGTCGGTGAGCTCGTTGAACGCCTTGAACGCCATGGAACGGGCCTCCTGGGGGAAGAAGGGTGCGTGGGGGGGCACCCTGCCGAGGGTTTATCGGTCTCCGAAGACGGTGCGGTGCCAGTCCTTGCGGGCGACCGCGGTGGTGTCGAACATGACGTGCTTGACCTGGGTGTACTCGTCGAGCGAGTACTGGGACATGTCCTTGCCGTAGCCGGACGCCTTGTAACCGCCGTGCGGCATCTCGCTGATGACCGGGATGTGGTCGTTGACCCAGACGCACCCGGCGGCGATCTCCCGGGTGGCGCGCAGCGAGCGGTGCACGTTGCTCGTCCAGGCGGAGGCGGCCAGGCCGTACGGGGTGTCGTTGGCCAGCCGCAGGCCCTCGTCGTCGCCGTCGAAGGGCAGCACCACCAGCACCGGGCCGAACACCTCGCCCTGGACCACCTCGCTGTCCTGGGGAGCGCCGGTGATCAGGGTGGGAGCGAAGTAGGCGCCGCGGGTGAGGTCGCTCCTGTCGTGTCCCTTCGCGGGGGCGGGGCCGCCGGTGACGACGGTGGCGTAGGAGCGGGCCCGCTCCACGAAGCCCGCCACCCGGTCCCGGTGGGCGTACGAGACCAGCGGGCCGAGGTCGGTGCGGGGGTCGCGCGGGTCGCCGATCCGGATCGCCGCGTACAGCTCGGCGACGCCGGCCACGAAGGCGTCGTAGAGCGGGCGCTGGACGTAGGCGCGGGTGGCGGCGGTGCAGTCCTGGCCGCCGTTGATCAGCGAGGCGGCGACGGCGCCGTGCACCGCGGCGTCCAGGTCGGCGTCGTCGAAGACCACGAACGGGGCCTTGCCGCCGAGCTCCAGGTGGGTGCGCTTGACGCTCGCGGTGGCGAGTTCGGCGACCCGCTTCCCGACGGCGGTGGAGCCGGTGAAGGAGACCATCGCGACGTCGGGATGCGAGACCAGGTGCTCGCCGGCCGTGCGCCCGGCGCCGGTGATCACGTTGACCACCCCGTCCGGGATGCCCGCCTCGGTGCAGGCCCGGGCGAACATCAGCGAGGTCAGCGGGGTCAGCTCGGCCGGCTTGAGCACGATGGTGTTGCCCGCCGCGATCGCCGGGAGGATCTTCCAGGCGGCCATCTGCAGCGGGTAGTTCCACGGCGAGATCGAGCCGACCACGCCGATCGCCTCGCGCCGCACGTAGGAGGTGTGGTCGCCGGAGTACTCGCCGGCCGCCTTGCCCTCCAGGTTGCGGGCGGCGCCGGCGAAGAACGCGGCGTTGTCGACGGTGCCGGGGACGTCGAACTCGGTCGCCAGCTTGACCGGCTTGCCGGTCTGGGCGGTCTCCACCCGGGCGAGGTCGTCCGCCGCGTCGGCCAGTACGGCGGCCAGCCGGGTGAGCGCCTCGGACCGGGCGCCCGGGGTGGCGGAGGACCAGCCGGGCAGGGCGGCCCTCGCGGCGGCGACGGCGGCGTCCACGTCGGCGGCGGTGGCCAGCGCGACCTGCTCGACCACACTGCCGTCGGCGGGGTTGACGACCTGGAAGGGTTCGCCGCTCCCCCGGGTCTGACGGCCCGCGATGTACTGCGCGCCCGCGCCGAAGTCGGTCAGGTCCATCTGGGTTCCTCCAAGTGCCGGCGGTTCGACCGCGCGCTGCGGCGAAACGCTTCCGCAGTGGGGGCCTGCGGTCCCGCTGACCTTGCCAATTGCGGGGTTGACGTGACAAGGGTCACTTCGCCAGTCTCGCCACGAAGGGCCTTACAGACTGCAAGGCTCCTCTCAGGGCGACAGGTCGTCGGGACGATGGAAGATTCACCTGACACCCTGTGTACCGTTCCCTCCTCCCGACTCTGGAGGCCTGCGATGCTCCCCACCGTCGCCCGAGTGCTCGACCTGGAGGTGATGCGGCGCGGCCTGCCCCAGGTGGTGGCGGGAGCCGACCGCCTGGAACGGCCGGTCCGCTGGGTCCACGTGAGCGAATTGCCCGACGTCGCCGGAATGCTCCAGGGCGGCGAGCTGGTGCTGACCACCGGCATCGCGCTGCCCGAGGACCGCGAGGGCCTGGCCCGCTACGTCCGCGACCTGGACGAGGTCGGCGTGGCCGGGCTGGTGGTCGAGTTCGGCCGGCGCTACTTCGACTCGCTGCCGCGCGCCCTGGTGCACGCCGCCGAGCAGCGCGGGCTGCCGCTGGTCGCGCTCCGCCGGGAGGTGCGCTTCGTCGCCGTCACCGAGGCCGTGCACGCCCTGGTGGTGAACGCCCAGCTGGAGCAGCTGAGGATCTCCGAGTCGGTCCACCAGGTGTTCAACGAGCTGGTGGTGGAGGGCGCCGAGCCGCCCGAGGTGATCCGCCAGGTGGCCCGGATGGCCGGCGCGCCGGTGGTCCTGGAGAACCTGGCCCACCAGGTGCTCGCCCACGACACCGCCGGGCGCCCGGAGGCCGAGCTGCTGGAGGACTGGGAACGCCGTTCGCGCGGGGTCCGCCCGCCCGGCCGCACCGGCCACGACCCGCGCAGCGGCTGGCTGGTCACCACCGTCGGAGCCCGCGGCCAGGACTGGGGCCGACTGGTGCTGGTCCACGAGCCGGGACCGCTGCCGGAGGGCGAGCCGCACCCCCACGCCATGCTGCTGGAGCGCGGCGCCTCCGCGCTGGCACTCAACCGGCTGGTGGTGCGCGACCGGGAGAGCCTGGAGCGGCAGACCCACCGCACCCTGCTCTCCGGCATCCTGACCCACGCGCTGACCGTCTCCGAGGTGGCCCTGCGCGCCCAGGCGCTCGGCGTCCCGCTGGACGGCCGGCGGCTGGTCGGCGTGGTGCTGCGCCAGCGCCGCGGGCCGATCCCGGCCGCGCTGGAGGCGCAGGCCCGGCTGCGCGACTTCACCGAGCTCGCGGCCGGCGCGGTGCGGGCCTGCCGGCTCTCCGCGCTGGTCGGCGCGCTGGACGACGAGGGTGTCGGCCTGCTGATCGCGCTCGGCGCCCAGCAGGACGAGCACGCCGCGCTGGACGCCTTCTCCGCCACCCTGCGCCGGATGTCCGCCGAGGCCGGCCGGGAGGGCGCCGACGCCCCGGGCCCGGTGGTCGCGGTCGGCTCCTCGGTCGGCTCGGTCCGCGACGCCCGGCGCACCCTGCTGGAGGCCGCCCAGGTCGCCGACGCGGCCCTGCACGACGCGCCCGGCGGCGGCCGCACCGCCTCCTACTACCGGCTGCCGGACGTACGGCTGCGCGGCCTGCTCCACCTGCTGCGCGACGACGCCCGACTGCAGACGTACGTGGAGCGGGAGCTGGGGCCGCTGCTGGCCCACGACGCCGAGCACAACGGCCAGTTGGTGCAGATGCTGCGGATCTACCTGGACCAGGGCCGGAACAAGTCGGCGGCGGCCGACGCCGCCCACCTGTCCCGGCCGTCCTTCTACGACCGGCTGCACAAGGTCGAGCGGATCCTGGGCGTCGACCTCGACCAGGTGGAGTCCTGCCTGTCCCTGCACGTGGCGCTGCTCGCCCTGGACGCCGTCCGGCGATAGGCCGCGTCCTGGGCTCACACCCCGGTGATGCGCCCCCAGACCTTGTGCAGCTCCGGCCGCTCGGCCGAGGTGACGTCACGCATGCCGTGCAGCCGGGCGCGCATCTCCTCGGTCGGGAACACCAGCGGGTTCTCGGCGAGTTCGGCCCTGTCCTTGTCCCCGCTGCCCGCCAGCACCTCGCGGGCGGCCGGCACCGGGCAGATGTACTGGACGGCCGCGGCGAGTTCGGCGGCCACCTCGGGCTGGTAGTAGTAGTCGATCAGCAGCTCGGCGTTGCGCTTGTGGACGGCCCGGTTGGGGATCATCAGGCTCTCCGCCCACAGCTCCCCGCCCTCCTCCGGCACCACGAAGGCGATGTCCGGGTTCTCGGCGGTGAGCTGGACGGCGTCGCCCGAGTAGGCCTGGCAGGCGATGGCCGCGCCGGAGGCGAGGTCGCTGGTGTAGTCGTTGCCGGTGAAGCGGCGGACGTGGCCGGTGTCGACCATCCTCTGCACCAGGTCCATCGCCCTGTGGGCGTCGTCGTCGCCGAACCGCGCGATGTCCGCGCCCTGGGAGAGCATCAGCAGCCCGAGCGCCTCGTCCAGCCCGGCGAACAGGGTGATCCGGCCCTTGAGGTCGGGCGCCCACAGGTCGGCGGTCGACTTGAGCTCCCGGCCGAGCGCCTTGCGGTTGTACGCGATGCCCGTGATCCCGGACTGCCAGGGCACGCTGCGCCTGCGCCCCGGGTCGAACACCGGGTTCGCCAGCTGCGGGTCCAGGTTGGCGGTGACGTTGGGCAGGTTGGCCCGGTCCATCGCCTGCACCCAGCCGAGCGAGACGTACCGGCCGGCCATCCAGTCGCTGATCACCATCAGGTCCCGGCCCGGGTCGGCTCCCTGGGTGAGCACCGGGCTGATCTTGCCGAAGAACTCGTCGTTGTCGTTGATGTCCTCGGTGTAGGTGACCTCGACCCCGGTCTTCTCCGTGAAGGCGTCCAGGGTCGGGCGCCGGCCCTGGTCGTCGGTGTCGATGTACTGGGTCCAGTTGGAGAAGTCGAGCCGCTTGTCGCGCTCCGAGCGGTCCGGCGCCGAGCGGCGGTCCTCGGCGACGTACGCGGACGGGATGCCGCAGCCGGCCAGGGCGCCCGCGCCGAGCAGCGCGGCCCCGCCGAGCAGCGAACGTCGGCGCACGACACGGGGGTTGGGGAAGCGTCGGGTCAGGGTGGTGCTGCTGGACATGGGGGCCTTCCGGAACGTGGGACGGCCCCGGACACACGCCGTGCCCGGGGCCGTCCTGGGAGGTACGTCAGACAGTGTGCGCGTCGGTGAGCGACAGCACCTCGTCCAGCACCGCGAGGCCGGCCTTGGCCTCCTCCTCGGTGACGGTGCACGGCGGGACGACGTGGAAGCGGTTCATGTTGACGAACGGCCAGAGCCCGCGCTGCTTGCAGGCGGCGGCCAGCTCGGCCATCGGCGCGTTGTCGCCGCCCGCGGCGTTGTAGGGGACGAGCGGCTCGCGGGTCGAGCGGTCCTTCACCAGGTCGAGCGCCCAGAACACGCCGAGGCCGCGGACCTCGCCGATCGAGGGGTGCCGCTCGGCCAGCTCGCGCAGCCCGGGGCCGAGCACCGTCTCGCCGATGTGCTTGGCGTTCTCGACGATGCCCTCCTCCGCCATGGTGTTGATGGTGGCCACCGCAGAGGCGCAGGCGAGCGGGTGCCCGGAGTAGGTCAGCCCGCCGGGGAACGGCCGCTCGGCGAAGGTGGCCGCGATCTCCGCGTTGATCGCCACGCCGCCCAGCGGGACGTAGCCCGAGTTGACGCCCTTGGCGAAGGTCATCAGGTCCGGCACGACGCCCCAGTGGTCGGCGGCGAACCACTCGCCGGTGCGGCCGAAGCCGGCCATCACCTCGTCGAGGATGAACACGATCCCGTAGCGGTCGCAGATCTCCCGCACCCCGGCCAGGTACCCCGGCGGCGGGACGAGGATGCCCGCGGTACCGACCACCGTCTCCAGGATGACCGCCGCGACGGTGCCCGGCCCTTCGAACGCGATCACCTGCTCCAGGTGCTCCAGCGCCCGCGCGCACTCCTGCGCCTCGTTCTCGGCGTGGAAGTTGGAGCGGTAGGCGTACGGGCCCCAGAAGTGCACCACCCCGGAGACGCCGGTCTCGTTGGCCCAGCGCCGCGGGTCGCCGGTGAGGGCGATCGCGTTGGCGGTGGCGCCGTGGTACGAGCGGTAGGTGGACAGCACCTTCTGCCGGCCGGTGTGCAGCCGGGCCAGCCGGATGGCGTTCTCCACGGCCTCGGCGCCGCCGTTGGTGAAGAAGATCTTGTCCAGGTCGCCGGGGGTGCGCTCGGCGATCAGCCGGGCCGCCTCGCTGCGCGACTCGACCGCGAAGCCGGGGGCGATGGTGCAGAGCTTCGCCGCCTGCTCCTGGATCGCGGCGACCACCTTCGGGTGCTGGTGGCCGATGTTGGTGTTGACCAGCTGCGAGGAGAAGTCGAGGTAGCGGTTGCCGTCGTAGTCCCAGAAGTACGAGCCCTCGGCGCCGGCCACCGCGAGGGGGTCGATCAGCGCCTGGGCGGACCACGAGTGGAAGACGTGCGCGCGGTCGGCGGCCTTGACGGCCTGGCCGGCGGCTGAGTCAGCGGTGGGGATGCTCATGCCGGTAAGGCTAGGGGCGCCCGCGCTCGAAGGGCAGTTTCATCCTGTCAGCCGCTCGCCCGAGCCGCCGACAGGGTGCAAAGCGACAGGGCCCGGGGTGAAACACCCCGGGCCCTTCGTCAGTTCGGACGCTTCTACTTCGATCAGATCGCCGTCATCCTGCGCCCGACGGCCACGACCCGCTAGATCGCGGTCATCCTGCGCCCGACGGCCACGACCCGCTAGATCGCGGTCATGACGTGCTTGACGCGGGTGTAGTCCTCGAAGCCGTAGGACGACAGGTCCTTGCCGTAGCCCGACTTCTTGAAGCCGCCGTGCGGCATCTCGGCGACCAGCGGGATGTGGGTGTTGATCCAGACGCAGCCGAAGTCCAGGCGGCGCGACATCCGCATGGCGCGGGCGTGGTCCTTGGTCCACACCGAGGAGGCCAGCGCGTACTCGACGCCGTTGGCGTACTCGACGGCCTGGTCCTCGTCGGTGAACTTCTGCACGGTGATGACCGGGCCGAAGACCTCGTTCTGGATGATCTCGTCGTCCTGCTGCAGGCCGGAGACGACGGTCGGGGCGTAGAAGTAGCCCTTGTCGCCGACCCGGTGGCCACCGGCCTCGACCTTGGCGTGGGCGGGCAGCCGCTCGATGAAGCCGGCCACCTGCTTCAGCTGGTTGGCGTTGTTCAGCGGGCCGTACAGCACGTCCTCGTCGTCCACGCCGCCGGTCTTGGTCTCGGCCGCGGCCTTGGCCAGCGCCTCGACGAAGGCGTCGTGGATCGACTCGTGCACCAGCACGCGGGTGGCGGCGGTGCAGTCCTGGCCGGCGTTGAAGTAACCCGCCACCGAGATGCCCTCGACGGCCTCGGCGATGTCGGCGTCCTCGAAGACCACGACCGGGGCCTTGCCGCCCAGCTCCAGGTGGACGCGCTTGACGTCCTTGGAGGCGGACTCGGCGACCTGGATGCCGGCCCGGACGGAACCGGTGATGGAGGCCATCGCCGGGGTCTTGTGCTCGACCATCAGCCGGCCGGTCTCGCGGTCGCCGCAGATGACGTTGAAGACGCCGGCCGGCAGCTCCAGGTCCTTCAGGATGCCGCCGATGATCTCGGCCAGCAGCACGGTGGAGGCCGGGGTGGTGTCCGAGGGCTTCAGCACCACGGTGTTGCCCGCGGCGATGGCCGGGGCGAACTTCCACACGGCCATCATCATCGGGTAGTTCCACGGCGCGACCTGGGCACAGACGCCGACCGGCTCGCGGCGGATGATCGAGGTCATCCCGTCCATGTACTCACCGGCGGCCTTGCCCTCCAGCAGGCGGGCGGCACCGGCGAAGAAGCGGATCTGGTCCACCATCGGGCCGATCTCCTCGGAGAGGGTCAGCGCGCGGGGCTTGCCGGTGTTGCGCACCTCGGCGTCGACGATCTCGTCGGCCCGGGCCTCGATCGCGTCGGCGATCTTCAACAGCAGCTTCTGCCGGGTGCTCGGGGTGGCGTCGCGCCAGATCGGGAACGCGGCCTCGGCCGAGGCCATGGCGGCGTCCACGTCAGCGGCACCGGACAGCGGCGACGTCGCGTACACCTCGCCGGTGGTCGGGTCGACGATGTCGAGCGTGCGGCCGTCTGCCGCGTCGACGAACTCACCGTTGATGTAGTTGCGCAGCGTGCGAAGGTCGCTCACGGGTCTCTCCTCGGTCTGGGCCTGCGGCGTTGCAGATTCCGGCGCCATGGTACGTCGGCGGATCCGGCCTACGAAGGGCGCCGAGTGGCCGGGCCCGTAGCGGCGCGGTCCACTGGTGGCGGAATGCGCGTCGCCCTGCGGTGGCGCGCGCGTACCGTGCCAGAGTAGCCGCACGACTGCTGTTATCGACAGACGTAATGCTCGTGAGCGATGAAATCCGCATGCTATTTCCAAGACAACGACGAAATCAGCAGTTTCCGCGCTTGCGAACGGAGGAACGATCAGGCACAGTGGCCGCGTGGCCAACCGCGACCGGAACGCGAGCGTTCCCCTCGATGCCGCCTCCAAGGCGATCATCGAGCAGCTCCAGGAGGACGGGCGCCGCCCGTACGCCGCCATCGGCAAGGCCGTAGGCCTGTCCGAGGCAGCAGTACGGCAGCGCGTCCAGAAGCTGCTCGACCAGGGCGTGATGCAGATCGTCGCCGTGACGGACCCGCTCACCGTCGGCTTCACCCGCCAGGCGATGGTCGGCATCCGGGTCGAGGGCGACATCGAACCCGTCGCCGACGCGCTGGCCGCCCTCGACGAGGTCGACTACGTCGTCTGCACCGCAGGCTCGTTCGACCTCCTGGCCGAACTGGTCTGCGAGGACGACGAGCACCTGCTCGAACTGATCAACAAGCGCATCCGCGCGCTTCCCGGCGTGCGGAGCACCGAGAGCTTCGTTTACCTGAAGCTCCGGAAACAGACCTACACCTGGGGCACCCGATGACAGCCGACCCGGCGCAGAAGGACCTTTCCAAGACCGCCTACGACCACCTGTGGATGCACTTCACCCGCATGTCGTCGTACGAGAACTCCCCCGTGCCCACCATCGTCAAGGGCGAGGGCACGTACATCTGGGACGACAAGGGCCGGAAGTACATCGACGGCCTGGCCGGCCTGTTCGTCGTGCAGGCCGGTCACGGCCGCACCGAGCTCGCCGAGGTCGCCGCCAAGCAGGCCAAGGAACTCGCGTTCTTCCCGATCTGGAGCTACGCGCACCCCAAGGCCGTCGAGCTGGCCGAGCGCCTGGCCAACTACGCCCCGGGCGACCTGAACAAGGTCTTCTTCTCCACCGGTGGCGGCGAGGCCGTCGAGACCGCCTGGAAGCTCGCCAAGCAGTACTTCAAGCTGACCGGCAAGCCGACCAAGTACAAGGTCATCTCCCGCGCCATCGCCTACCACGGCACCCCCCAGGGCGCGCTGTCCATCACCGGTCTCCCGGGCCTGAAGGCCCCGTTCGAGCCGCTGGTGCCGGGCACCCACAAGGCCCCGAACACCAACATCTACCGCGCCCCGCACTACCTGGAGGGCCCCGACGGCACCGTCGACCCCGAGGCGTACGGCCGCTGGTGCGCCGACCAGGTCGAGGAGGCCATCCTCTTCGAGGGTCCCGAGACCGTCGCCGCCGTCTTCGTCGAGCCGGTGCAGAACGCCGGTGGCTGCTTCCCGCCGCCGCCCGGGTACTTCCAGCGCCTGCGCGAGATCTGCGACCGCCACGACGTGCTGCTGGTCTCCGACGAGGTCATCTGCGCCTTCGGCCGCCTCGGCACCATGTTCGGCGCCGACAAGTTCGGCTACGTGCCGGACATGATCACCTGCGCCAAGGGCATGACCTCGGGCTACTCCCCGATCGGCGCCACGATCATCTCCGACCGCATCGCCGAGCCGTTCTACAAGGGTGACAACACCTTCCTGCACGGCTACACCTTCGCCGGCCACCCGGTCTCCTCGGCCGTGGCGCTCGCCAACCTCGACATCTTCGAGCGCGAGGGCCTGAACCAGCACGTGCTCGACAACGAGTCGGCGTTCCTGGGCACCCTGAGCAAGCTGCGCGACCTGCCGATCGTCGGCGACGTCCGCGGCAACGGCTACTTCTACGGCATCGAGCTCGTGAAGGACAAGGTCACCAAGGAGACCTTCAACGACGAGGAGACCGAGCGCGTGCTCTACGGCTTCCTCTCGAAGGCCCTCTTCGACAACGGCCTGTACTGCCGCGCCGACGACCGTGGCGACCCGGTCGTCCAGCTGGCCCCGCCGCTGATCTCCGACCAGTCGACCTTCGACGAGATCGAGCAGATCCTGCGGACCAGCCTCACCGACGCGTGGGCGAAGCTCTGATCCCCTGAGCCCTCCTTCCCACCCTCCGCCGAAGGGCGGTCCCGCACCTCGCGGGGCCGCCCTTCGGCGTCCGCGCCACCGCCCCCGAACATCACAGTCGTACGACCAAACATGCCTGAATGCGGGTGATTTGCCCGTGATGGCCCAGAGCGCCGCAACCGCGACCGGTCCCGGTCGTTCTAATCTGACGACTGTCATATCCCTGCGGCCACCCAGGATGGAACCTCATGTCAGCGGCACCGCCTGACAACGACGTGCTGTGGGCCCGAGGGATCGTCAAGTCCCACTACGGCACCCCCGCGCTGCGCGGCATCTCCATCGGCGTCCGCGAGGGCGAGGTGCTCGCCGTCACCGGCCCGCGCGGCTCCGGCAAGAGCACCCTGCTCGGCTGCCTCTCCGCCCAGCTCGCGGTCGACGAGGGCGAGGTCTGGTTCAACAGCTCCCCCGTTCACACCCTCGGCCGGGCCGGCCGCGAACGGCTGCGCCGCGACCGCTTCGGCTTCGTCGGCTCCGAACCGCACCTGGTGCCCGAGCTGACCGCCCGTGAGAACGTCGCCCTTCCGCTGCTGCTCGCCGGCGCCGGCCACAAGGCCGCCTACACCGCCGCCGACGAGTGGCTGGAACGCCTCGACGCCGGCGACATCGCCCGGCACCGCCCCGACCGGCTGGTCCGGAGCCAGTGCCAGCGGATCGCCGTGGCCCGCGCCCTCGCCCCGCTGCCGCCCGTCGTATTCGCCGACGACCCCACCGCCCCGCTGCACCGCGAGGCCGCCGACCAGGTCCTGCGGATACTGACCAGCGCGGCCCGCTCGCACCAGCTCACCCTCGTCCTGGCCACCCACGACCCCGAGTTCGTCCGGTTCGCGGACCGCGCCGTCGCCCTCGTCGACGGACGGCTCACCGCCCCCGCCGCCCCCGTCCCGCGCGGCACCCCCGTTCCGGGCACGGCCGGTGCATCCGCCGTCACGGCCACGCGCCGGTGACGGCGCCGAGCCGCTGAAAGAGTCGACGTGTTCTACCTCCGTCTGGCCCGGAGCTACCGGGTGCCCGACCTCGGCCGCTGGCTGCTCACCGCACTGACGGCCGCCGTCGTCTCCGCCTTCCTGCTGCGCTCCCTCGGCCGTGCGCTGAGCGACCCGACCAGCGGCGCCGACGCGCTGGTGCGACTGCTCTGGTGCCTGCCCCCGCTCGCCGCCGTCGCCTGGTTCGCGGCCGTCGCCGCCCGCTCGGTGCCCGCCCGGCGGCCCGAACGGATCGCAGGCCTCACCGCCGCAGGGGCCGGCTCCCGGCGGATCCGCGCCCTGATCGCGGGCGAGGTCGCCCTCGCCTGCACCCTCGGCAGCGTGCTCACCCTGCTGCTCTTCCTGGTGCTGCGCAACGACATCGCCGGGCCCTCGCTCGCCCCCGACCTCGGCATGGGCGTACCGCTGCCCGCCGCCGCGCCGGTCACCCTGCTCGCCCTGGTCCCGGTCACCGCCGGCATCGCCGCCGGCTGCTCGGTGCCCGTCGCCGAGACCCTGCCCGGCGGCCGCACCCACGGCCGCACCGGCTTCGGCCCGCTGCGGATCGCCGTACCGATCGGGCTGGTGGTGATCGGCGCCGCGCTCGAACTCATCGCGCTGCGACCCGGCGCCCCCGCCGACGGCCGTCCGATCCACCTGCCCGCCGGGCTCGGCACCACCAGCACCGCCGCCCTCGGCGGCTGGGCCGCCGGCGCGCTCGGCCTCGCCCTGCTCACCGGTCCGCTGCTCGCCTGGACCGGTCGGCTGCTCGCCGTCGGCCGGCCCACCCCGCTGCGGCTGCTGGCCGGACGCGGCCTCACCGCCCAGGCCCGTCGGCTCGGCCCGCCGCTGGCCGTCCTCACCCTGGTCGTCGCCATGGTGCTGACCACCGTCCGCTACTGGATCGGCACCCCCGACAGCGCCGACGCGTTGCCCGCCGTCGAGGCCTGCCTGGTGCTCGGCTGCGCGGCCGCCGCGGTGATCGCCCGGCTCGCCGAGGTCCGCACCGACCGTCGGGAGGTGACCGAAGCGCTGCTGCGCCTCGGCACCTCGCCCCGACTGCTGTTCGGCGCGGTCGCGCTGCGCACCCTCGCGGTGGGAACCACGCTGCTGCTGACCGGCGGGGCGACCGCCGCGCTGGCGGCCGCCGGACTGCGGTAGGGCGCCTGTCAGCTCACCGGCTCAGGCCGCCCGCTCAACCCGCCGCGGCGAGCTGGCCGCAGGCGCCGTCGATCTCCTGGCCGCGGGTGTCGCGGACGGTCGTCGGCACGCCGTGCGCCTGGAGCCGGCGGACGAACTCCCGCTCGTCCTCCGGGCGGGAGGCCGTCCACTTGGAACCCGGGGTCGGGTTCAGCGGGATCAGGTTGACGTGCACCCGGTGGTTCTTGATCAGTCGGCCGAGCAGGTCCGCCCGCCACGCCTGGTCGTTGATGTCCTTGATCAGCGCGTACTCGATGGAGATCCGGCGGCCGGACTTCTCCGCGTAGTTCCAGGCCGCGTCCAGCACCTCTGCGACCTTCCACCGGGTGTTGACCGGGACCAGCTCGTCGCGCAGCTCGTCGTCCGGGGCGTGCAGCGACAGCGCCAGGCGGCAGCTGAGGCCCTCGTCGGCCAGCCGGTTCATCGCCGGGACGAGGCCGACGGTGGAGACGGTGATGCCGCGCTGGGACAGGCCGAAGCCGTCCGGCGCCGGGTCGGTCAGCCGGCGGATCGCGGCCAGCACCCGGTTGTAGTTGGCCAGCGGCTCGCCCATGCCCATGAAGACCACGTTGGACAGCCGCGCCTCGCCGCCCTGGATCTCCCCGGCCTTGAGCGCGCGCATTCCGGCCGCGATCTGCTCGACGATCTCACCGGTGGACAGGTTGCGGGTCAGCCCGGCCTGGCCGGTGGCGCAGAACGGGCAGTTCATGCCGCAGCCGGCCTGCGAGCTGATGCACATGGTGACCCGGTCGGGGTAGCGCATCAGCACCGACTCGACGAGCGTGCCGTCGAACAGCTTCCACAGCGTCTTGCGGGTGGCGTCGTCGTCGCAGGAGACGTGCCGCACCACCGACATCAGCTCGGGCAGCAGGCTCTCGGTGAGCTTCTCCCGGCTGGCGGCGGGGATGTCCGTCCAGCTCGACGGGTCGTTCGACATCCGGCCGAAGTAGTGGTTGGAGAGCTGCCTGGCGCGGAACGGCTGCTCGCCCAGCTCGGCGACGGCCTCCTTGCGCTCGGCGGGGCTCAGGTCGGCGAGGTGTCGCGGGGGCTTGGCGCCGCGCGGCGCGACAAAGGTGAGTTCTCCGGGCTTAGGCATGGTTGTTCCAGTGTCGCAGACGCGCGGAGGCCCCGGACGCCAGGCGTCCGGGGCCCGTACGGCACCGCGCTCGGATCCTCGGGTCAGCTTCCGACGAAGGCGGCCAGCAGCAGCCAGACCACCGGGGCGGTGGGCAGCAGCGAGTCCAGCCGGTCCATGATGCCGCCGTGACCGGGCAGCAGGGTGCCCATGTCCTTGATCCCGAGGTCGCGCTTGATCATCGACTCGCCCAGGTCTCCCAGGGTCGCGGTGACCGCGGCGCAGCCGCCCAGGATCAGGCCCTGCCACCAGCTTCCGCCGTCGATGATCAGCTGCATCAGCAGGGCACCCGCCAGCATCGACAGGCCGATGCCGCCGGCCAGGCCCTCGCGGGTCTTGCCGGGGCTGATCGTCGGGGCCAGCTTGGTCCTGCCGAACTTGTAGCCCACCGCGTAGGCGCCGGTGTCGCTGCAGATCGTGACGATCAGGAAGAGCACGATCCGCTGGGGGCCGTCGTCGGCCGCCAGCATCATCGCCACGAAGGTCGCCAGGAACGGCACGTAGAAGGCGGTGAACACCCCCGCCGTTATGTCCCGGAGGTAGTTCTCCGGCGGCTGGGCCATCCGCCAGACCATCACCGCCAGCCCGGTCAGCGCCAGCGAGGCCGCGGCCCACTGGACGCCGGCCCAGTAGCCGCAGGCGACCATCGCGACGCCGCCCACCACCAGCGGGACCAGCGGGGCCTTGATCTGCTTGCGCTCGGCGAGCCGGGTGGTCAGCTCCCAGCTGCCGACCGCCACCGCGGCCATCACGACGAACAGGAAGAGCGCCTTCACCACGAACAGCGAGGCGACGATCACCGCGCCGAGGCCCACCCCCACGCCTATGGCGGCCTGGAGGTTACGGCCGCCGCGCTGCTTGCGCGGCTCCGGCTGCGGGGCGGGCTGGGCGGCCACTGGTGTCTCCTGCCCTGGATGGGACGACGGCACGAAGGGGGGCTGCCCGGCCGCCCGGTGGCTCTGCGGCGGCGCGGGATGCACCGGAGCCCCCGGGTGCGGCGGGACACCGTGGCCGGGGGTGGAGGGGACGTCGTCGGCTATCGCGCGCAGCACGACCGTCTCCGTCACGCCCGGCGGCGCCGGCTCGGGCTGCTCGTCCCGGAACAGCGGGCCACCGGGTCGGCCGGCCTCCCGGGGCCGGTCCGCGGCCGGGTCGGCCGACCGGTCGGGCGCCGACGGCCGTCCGGGCCCCGCGTGCCGGCCGGGGGCCGGCGGCCGTCCCCGGTCCGGGTACCGGCCGGGCGCACCGGGGTGCGGGCCGGGATCGGCCGGTACGGGAGGAATGACCTGAGTCTCCTCCGCGTCGCCGCCCCAGTACACCGGAGGCTGCTGCGAGGGATCCGAACGGAGGCCCTCGTCCCCCGGGACTCCGCCCGGCGCACCCTGGTGGGCGGCGGCGCGGCCGTCCGGATGATCGGGGTGTCCCGGGAGGAGCCGGCCCTGGCCCGGCGCCGACTGCTCGCCGTACCCCGGCGCCGGGTGGGCCGGGGTACGGGGCGCCTGCGGCTGCGGCGCCGGGCGGTAGGGCTGGAACTGCTGGTCGGACGGGCCCCAGTAGCCAGGGGCGTCAGGGGCGTCGTTCATCAGACCTCGAGCAGCTCGGCTTCCTTGTGCTTCAGCAGCTCGTCGACCTGGGCCACGTACTTGGCCGTGGTGTCGTCGAGCTCCTTCTCAGCGCGACGGCCGTCGTCCTCGCCGACCTCGCCGTCCTTGACCAGCTTGTCGATGGCGTCCTTGGCCTTGCGGCGCACCGAACGGATCGAGACCTTGGCGTCCTCGCCCTTGGTCCGGGCGATCTTGATGAACTCCCGGCGGCGCTCCTCGGTCAGCTCGGGCAGCACCACCCGGATGATGGAGCCGTCGTTCGACGGGTTGACGCCCAGGTCCGAGTCGCGGATCGCCTGCTCGATGGCCTTCAGGGCGGTCTTGTCGAACGGCGAGACGACCGCCATCCGGGGCTCCGGCACCGAGAACGAGGCCAGCTGGTTGATCGGCGTCACGGCGCCGTAGTACTCGGCGACGATCTTGGCGAACATCGCCGGGTGGGCACGGCCGGTGCGGATGGCCGCCAGGTCGTCCTTGGCGACGACGACGGCCTTCTCCATCTTCTCCTCGGCTTCGAGGAGGGTCTCTTCGATCACTGTGATCTCCCTGTCCGGTTCATCTGCTGTTGTCCCGACCGGTGTCGGCATCGGGGCCGGTCGCGGCGGACGCCGTCCCGTACGGCTGGCTGCTGCTCAGGCCCGGACAGAATCCTGGCTGATGAGTGTGCCGATCTTCTCACTCTTCACCGCACGCGCGATATTGCCCTCCGCCAGCAGTTCGAAGACCAGCATCGGGAGGTTGTTGTCCTTGCACAGCGTGATCGCGGTGAGGTCGGCGACCTTGAGGTCGCGCGCGATGACCTCGGAGTACTCCAGCGCGTCGAACTTCACCGCGTCCGGGTTGGTCCGGGGGTCGGAGTCGTAGACGCCGTCCACGCCGTTCTTGCCCATCAGCAGGACGTCCGCGTGGATCTCCAGGGCGCGCTGGACGGCCGTGGTGTCGGTGGAGAAGTACGGCATGCCCATACCGGCACCGAAGATCACCACACGGCCCTTCTCCAGGTGCCGGACGGCGCGCAGCGGCAGGTACGGCTCGGCGACCTGGCCCATGGTGATGGCGGTCTGGACCCGGGTCTCGATGCCTTCCTTGACCAGGAAGTCCTGCAGCGCCAGGCAGTTCATGACGGTGCCGAGCATGCCCATGTAGTCCGAGCGGGCCCGGTCCATGCCGCGGACCTGCAGCTCCGCGCCACGGAAGAAGTTGCCGCCGCCGATGACCACCGCGACCTCGGTACCGGCGCGGACGACCGTGGCGATCTCGCGGGCGATCGCGTGCACGACGTCCGGGTCGACGCCGAGCCCGCCACCACCGGCGAAGGCCTCACCGGACAGCTTGAGCAGCACCCGGCGGCGCGAGCCCGCCTGCGGGTCCTGCGCGGTCTCCTGCGTCTCCTGCATGGACTTCTCCTTTTTGCACCTGCTGGCTCACAGGCCTGGGTGTGCGGATACCCGGCCTGCGCGTACACGCGAGGAGGCCACTGCCGCGGGAACCGGTTCGGTGTCCTGCACGGCAATGGCCTCCTCGTCGTTCATGGTGCCGAAGCGGCCCGCCCATGGACGGTTGGCGCTGGGTGAGCCCGTTCGGCGTTCCGCCCGCCCCGGTCAGCGGGCGGGGGCGGTTCCCAGCCTAGAGGGACCGGGAACCAGGTGGAACGTGGCTCAGGCGCCGACGCGGAAGCGGGCGAAGCGCTTGAGGCTGACGCCGGCCTCGTCGAGGACCTTGGCGACGGTCTTCTTGTTGTCCTTCGCGAAGGCCTGCTCCAGGACGGAGTTCTCCTTCACGAAGCCGGTGACGCGGCCCTCGACGATCTTCGGCAGGGCGGCCTCCGGCTTGCCCTCCTCGCGAGCGGTGGCCTCGGCGACGCGGCGCTCGTTCTCCAGCTCCTCGGCCGGGATGTCCTCGCGGGACAGGTACTTCGGCGCGAAGGCGGCGATGTGCTGCGCGACGTCCTTGGCGACCTCGGCGTTCTCCTTGTCCAGCTCGACCAGGACGCCGACGGCCGGCGGCAGGTCGGGGCTGGTCTTGTGCAGGTAGACCGCGACGAAGCCGTCACCGTCGAACTGGGCGAAGCGACGGAAGACGATCTTCTCGCCCAGGGTCGCGTTGGCCTCGTCCACGAACTGCTGGACGGTCTTGCCGGCCTCGATCTCGGAAGCCAGGGCGGCGTCCAGGTCGGCCGGGGCGCTCTTGGCGACGTGGGCGGCGATCGCGTCGGCGACCTCGACGAACTTCTCGCCCTTGGCGACGAAGTCGGTCTCGCAGTTCAGCTCGACCAGGACGCCGGACTTCTTGTCCTCGGCGATCAGGGCGGCGACGGCGCCGTTGGAGGCGTCACGGCCCTCGCGCTTGGCAACGCCCTTCTGGCCCTTGATGCGCAGGAGCTCGACGGCCTTCTCGACGTTGCCCTCGGCCTCGTCCAGGGCCTTCTTGCAGTCCATCATGCCGGCGCCGGTGAGCTCACGGAGCTTCTTGACGTCCGCGGCGGTGAAGTTCGCCATGGTGTGAATCTCTTCTCGCGTCTCGCGTGTCTGCGTGGGGATGCGCCGGGACCGATGGTTCGGCCCCGGCGCGGGAGAGAGGGGCACCTGCCGGTGTCGTACCGGCGGGTGCCCCTCACCCTTGGTACGTCAGGCCTGCTCGGCCGGCGCCTCGGCGGCGGGAGCCTCGGCGGCGGGGGCCTCCTCGGCCTTCTTCTCGCCCTCGATGAGGTCCTTCTCCCAGTCGGCCAGCGGCTGGTCGGCACCCGGCTCGGCCTTGGTGTCGCCCTTGGCGACACCGGCGCGGGCCTTCAGGCCCTCGGCCACGGCGTCGGCGATCACGCGGGTCAGCAGGGTGACGGAGCGGATCGCGTC
Organism: Kitasatospora sp. NPDC059648; assembly: GCF_042734825.1. Taxonomy (NCBI): domain Bacteria; kingdom Bacillati; phylum Actinomycetota; class Actinomycetes; order Kitasatosporales; family Streptomycetaceae; genus Kitasatospora; species Kitasatospora sp. NPDC059648. The sequence goes on from NZ_JBHWDU010000024.1 coordinate 27,134, forward strand.
GTCGTTGCCCGGGATCTTGTAGTCGACCTCGTCCGGGTCGCAGTTGGTGTCGAGGATGGCGACGACCGGGATGTTGAGCTTCCGGGCCTCGCCGACCGCGATGTGCTCCTTCTTGGTGTCCACGATCCAGACAGCGCTGGGGACACGCTGCATGTCGCGGATACCGCCGAGGGTCTTCTCCAGCTTGTCGTGCTCGCGCTGGAGGACCAGGAGCTCCTTCTTGGTGAGGCCGGAGCCGGCCACGTCCGAGAAGTCCAGCTCGCCGAGCTCCTTGAGGCGCTGCAGACGCTTGTAGACGGTCGAGAAGTTGGTCAGCATGCCGCCGAGCCAGCGCTGGTTCACGTAGGGCATGCCCACGCGGGTGGCCTGCTCGGCGATGGCCTCCTGGGCCTGCTTCTTCGTGCCGACGAAGAGGACGCTGCCGCCGTGGGCAACGGTCTCCTTGATGAACTCGAAGGCGCGGTCGATGTAGTTCAGCGACTGCAGCAGGTCGATGATGTAGATGCCGTTGCGCTCGGTGATGATGAAGCGCTTCATCTTCGGGTTCCAGCGGCGGGTCTGGTGACCGAAGTGGACGCCGCTCTCCAGCAGCTCCCGCATCGTGACGACGGCCATGGCCGTTCTCCTCAGGTGTTACGGCCCGGCTGCGGCGGTCCCGCGGGGGTTTCCCGTTGGGCGGTCGCCTACGGCCGGGTCAGGCTCGGTTTGTCCGTGGCGGCCAGGTGACAGCCACGCCTGACGCCCCGAACGTGCCGAGCCGCTTCAGCCCGCTCGGTCCGGGGACCGGTCGGGCTCGGCGGACCGAGCGGCACTCGCACCTGGCGGGGCTGCGGACGAACCGCGTCCGACCGCCGGTGGCGGGGCGTGCGAAGTCGACCCGGTGGACCGGGTCGCGTGTGAAGTGTACGGGAAGCACCGAGCGGCGAGCGACTTCACGGGCGCCGGAAGGCCCGCGGCCGGGCTACGACCGGGCTGCTGCTGGGACCGCTGTGGGGCTGCCGCCGTGCTGTGGAAGGCCGGCGGGGAGCCGGCGGAACGACTGCGGCGGGCGGGGCCGCGGAGGTGGGGCCGCGGAGTGGGGAGAGCGGTGGCCGACTGGTCGGCGGTCTGCCCGTGGACCCGTCCTCGTATGCCGTTTGTACACCGGATGGCGGCGTCCGTACACCCGTACGGGGGATGACGGACGGGCGTGGGGGCGGTTTGTCCACAGGAATCCGGAAGTGGGTGGTGTGGGAGGCGGGGTACGACCAGCCTCGGGGCATGACTGGGCGCAGTGGGGTTCGAGGTGGGATCCGAAGCGGGATTCGGCGGGCGTGCACCGGGGTGGTGGCGGGGGTGGCGCTCGCCCTGGTGGGTGTCGTGGGGTTGCCGGGGCCCGGGTGGGCGGCCGGGGATGGTCCGGGTGGCGCTTCCGGCCGGGGTGCGGCACGGGCCTGGCCGGTGGGCGGGCCCGACGGGCTGTTGGGGCGGTTCGAACCACCGGCGAAGCCCTGGGCGGCCGGGCACCGGGGCGTGGACCTCGCCGCCGAGCCCGGGGCGGAGGTACGGGCGGCGGCCGCCGGGGTGATCGCGTTCTCCGGGCTGGTGGCGGGGCGGCCGGTGGTGACCGTCGCCCATCCGGGCTCCGGGACTCCCCCACTGCGGACCACCTACCTGCCCGTCACCGGCACCCTCCCGGTCGGCACCGCGGTGGCCGCCGGGCAGGTGGTCGGGCGGCTCGCCCCGGACGGGCGGCACTGCGGAGCGCGCGACTGTCTGCACTGGGGGCTGTTGCGCGGCGGCCGCTACCTCGATCCGCTGGCCCTGCTCGGTGCCGGCCGGGCCCGCCTGCTGCCGCTGGGCGGCCGAGGGGCGTAATGGGGTGGCCGGTCGAGGCCCGGGGCCCGGCCGCGGTTCAGCCGCGGTCGAGGCCGTGCAGCGCCAGGGCGACGGCGGCGTCGGCGATCGCCTCGGCGGACTCGACCGGGCAGCCCCCGCGGTCCCCCGCGGCGAACTGCTCGGCCCGGCGGACGGCCGCCTCCACCACTCCCTGCAACAGGGCTGCGGCGAGCCGGGGCTGCTCGTGGCCGAGATCCTCCAGGGCCCGGACGACCAGCCCGACGAGTCCCGCGTGCGCCGCCCGGATGCGCTCGCGCGCGGCCTCGTCGAGTTCCACCGCCGAGATGGCCATCACCGCGCGGTGCCTCGGGTCCCCGGCCAGGGCAAGTTGGCCCCGGACGTATGCCTCGATCCGCCCGGCGGCGGTGTCGCAGCTCGCCATCCCGGCCTCGATTTCGGCCGCCCAGAGGGGGAAGTCGACCTCGCACAGCGCTTCGACGACGGCGGCGCGGGAACGGAAGTACTCGTAGACCGAGGAGCGCGCGAGCCCGGTGCGGGCCGCGAGGGAGGGGAAGGTCAGGGCATCCATGCCGCCCTCGACGAGCAGGGTGCGGGCAGCGTCGAGGAGGGCTGCCTGCTGCAGCTGGCGATGCTCGGCCACCGTGGCCGCTCGGATCTTCGGCACGCTCCCACTGTACGGAGCCCTACCTGCGGCCGATACGGCGCCGCGCATCAGGGCGAGGGCGGGCCCGCCGGGCGGCCCGGGCGCCCGCTACCGGATGTCCGAGAGCTTGGCGCGCAGCTGGAGGACGGACTTGGTGTGGATCTGACTCACCCGGCTCTCCGTCACCCCCAGCACCTGTCCGATCTCGGCGAGGGTGAGGCCCTCGTAGTAGTAGAGCGTCACCACGGTCTTCTCCCGCTCGGGGAGGGTGTTCACCGCCTGGGCCAGCAGTCTGCGCAGCTCGCGGTCCTCGGCCACCTCGACCGGGTCGTCCGCCCCGTGGTCCTCCAGGGTGTCCATCAGGCTCAGCCGGTCGCCGCCGTCACCCACCGGGTGAAGCAGCTCGTCCAGGGCCACCACGTTGGCGAGCGACAGCTGACTGAAGATCGCGTGCAGGTCCTCGATCGCGATGCCCATCTCGGCCGCGACCTCGGGATCGTGCGGCGTCCGGCGCAGCCGGGCCTCCAGCGTCGCGTACGTCCGCTCGACGGCCTTCGCCTTCTGTCGCACCGAGCGGGGGATCCAGTCCAGGGCGCGCAGTTCGTCGATGATCGCGCCACGGATGCGGCTGATCGCGTAGGTCTCGAACTTGATGGCGCGGTTGATGTCGAACTTCTCGATCGCGTCGATCAGCCCGAAGACTCCGGAGGAGACGAAGTCGGCCTGCTCCACGTTGGAGGGCAGACCGACTCCGACCCGGCCCGCCACGTACTTGACGAGTGGTGAGTAGTGCAGGATCAGCTGCTCCCGCAGCCGCTGGTCGCCGGTCTCCTTGTACGAGCGCCAGAGCTCTTCTAGCGCGCTGCGCCCCGGGGCGCCGGTGTCCCGGGCGGCCGAGGCCGCCCCCTCGGCCCTGCCCTCGCCGGCCCGTTCCCGGCGGGGCCGGGAGACGGGTGGGGAGGTGGCGTCCGGCACGGGGGCGCTCGACGGCAGCCCGGGGGCGCGTTCGGCGGCCGCACCGCCGGGCACGTCCGCCTCGGCGACCGCCCCGGCAGCGTGGGGCGCCCCGGCGCCGGGCGCCGGCTCGGCCTCCGGTGCCGCGCCGGCGGGAACGGCGCCGGCGCCATGGGCAGCGTCCGCACCAAACGCGGCATCAGCGCCGGGCGCGGCGTCGATGTCCCTGGCCGTGTCGGCCGGCTGTCCCGGCACCACCGTCGGCCGGCCGCCCTGGCGCGACAGGCCTCCCATCGTTCCCGCCGACTTCGGCGGGAACTCGGTCACGGGGCGCCGCTCGGTCCGCGGCCCTCCCGAGGACCGGGCGCCACCGGTCGCTCTGTGTCCGGGAATGTGTGTGGGCATACGTTGGTCTGCGCCGTTCTGCCGAGTCATGTGCTGATAGGGAAGGCATGTGGAGCGTAGCGTGACCGACTCACTGCAAAGCGCTACCGCCGCTCGGTCGTCCCCCGATCCGGTGGCCTTGGCCCACCGGATCCGGCCACACGAGCGGAAGAACCGGATCAGCAGGTCAGCCGGACCGTCCCGGCCCGCTTCCCCCGGGCGCACCCGTGTTCGCTTCTCCGACGATCACTTCCTCCGCACCAAGCGCCAGTGCGCACCGTGCCGCTCCACGAAGCCGAGGGAGACCAATTCATAGAGCCGCTGCAGGACTTCGTCCGGCGGGAGCCCGGACTGGCGGGCCAGTCGCTCGACCGGAGCGCCCTCCGCCGTGGCCGGGACGGCCTCCAGCACTCGGGCCACCGCCGGCTCCAGCAGATCCCGCGGCAGCACCGGGCCGCTGCGCTGCGGAGCCAGGTCGTCCCCGATCGCACCGACCAACTCGGTGATCTCGGTCGCGTCGGTGACCAGCGTGGCGCCGCCGCTGCGGATCAGGGCGTGCACACCGGCGGAGAGCTCCGATGTGACAGGGCCGGCCACGCCCATGGTGTGGCGGTTGAGGTCGCGCGCCCGTCTGGCCGTGCTCAGGGCTCCGCTGCGCAGGGCGGCCTCGACCACCACGGTGCCCCGGGTCAGCGCCGCGATGACCCGGTTGCGGAGCACGAAGCGGAAGCGGTTCGGGTGCTCCCCGGGCGGGAGTTCGCTGACCAGCAGGCCCTGGACCCCGATCCGCCGGATCAGTGCGGCGTTCCCCTTCGGGTAGGCCACGTCGACCCCGCAGGCGAGCACGGCGACGGTCATCCCGCCTACGGCCAGCGCCCCGCGGTGGGCCGCCGCGTCGATCCCGTACGCGGCCCCGGACACCACGACCCAGCCGCGCTCGGCCAGTTGGGCCGACAGCTCGCCCGCGACGTGGGCGCCGTAGGCCGTGCAGGCCCGCGAGCCCACCACCGCCACCGAGCGGAGGGCGAGCAGCCGCAGTGAACCGGTGCCGGTGGTCCACAGCCCGACCGGGCGTCCGTCGCCCAGGTCGTCCAGTTGACTGGGCCATTCGGTGTCCCCCGGAATGATGAAGCGTCCACCGGCGTCCCGTACCCGTTTCAGGTCGTCCGCCGGGGCCGGGCCCGGGAGCCGCGCCTGGTAGGCGGCCAGCCGGGCGGGATCCAGCCCGGGGTGGTCGGGGACGGCACCGTCCCGGATCGCCCGAACCACCTCCACGGCCGGGAGCTGGCCGAGCCAGCGGCCGACCACCGCGTCGCCCGGTTCGCTGAGCCGGCTGAGCAGGACCCGGGCGAGGCGCTCCGGTTCCTGCCCGGCCGACGGACCGGTGGCGCCCGCGCTTGCTGCCCACGGTGTCTGAGCTGCGTATCCCAACAGCTGGTTCATACCGCCTCCTCGTCGTTCACCGGGGGCTCCGTCCGTGCTTCGGGCCGGTCGTCGTCAGGGCCGCTCCGGCGCTGGGCCGGGATGCTCCCGGGCCGGCCGTGGACGCGCCCGGAGAATGGGGTTCCCTGCTCGACGCCGGTGCGCAGGACCAGAGCGGTGCGCACGTCCCTTTGGTCCGGCCGGTCGCGGCCGGCCAGATCGGCGACCGTCCAGGCGACCCTCAGCACTCGGTCCAGGCCCCGGGCGGTCAGCAGTCCCCGTTCCAGCTGGCGCGCGGCGTCGTTGAGCGCGCTGGCCCCGAGCTGCCAGCGGGTCCGCAGTTCGTGGCCGGGCACCTCCGCGTTGGTCCGCCAGGGGGTGTGCTTCAGCCTGGCCGCCGCGCGCTCCCTGGCGGCCAGCACCCGGGCCGCGACGGTCTCGGTGCTCTCCGCCGTGGCGTCCCGCTCCATGAGCTCGATCCTGGTCACCGGGGCGACCTGGACCTGAAGGTCGACCCGGTCCAGCAGCGGCCCGGAGAGCCGCCCTTGATACCGGCTCACCATGGCCGGGGTGCACTCGCAGCCCTCGCCCCGCCGCGAGTACCGCCCGCACGGACAGGGGTTCGCGGCCAGGCACAGGAGGAACCGGGCCGGGAGCCGGAGCGATCCGGCCGAACGGGCGATCACCACCTCGCCCGACTCCAGCGGTTGGCGCAGCGCGTCGAGCACCCGAACGGGGAACTCGGGCGCCTCGTCCAGGAAGAGCACGCCCCGGTGGGCGAGGGACACCGCCCCGGGTCTCGGCAGGCCGCTGCCGCCGCCGACGATCGCGGGCATCGTGGTGGAGTGGTGCGGGGCGCAGTAGGGCGCGGTGTCGATCAGCGGGCGCCCGGCCGGGAGCAGGCCCGCCACCGAGTGGACGGCGGTGACCTCCAGCGCCTCCTTCTGGGTCAGCGGCGGGAGCAGCGACGGCAGTCGCTCCGCCAGCATCGTCTTGCCCGCGCCCGGCGGGCCCTTGAGGTAGAGGTGGTGCCCTCCGGCGGCGGCGATCTCCAGGGCTCGCCGGGCCTCGTACTGACCCGCCACGTCGGCCATGTCGAGACGCAGCGTCCGCTCGTCGGGCAGACCCCGGACTCCCGCGCTGGGGAGCATCAGGCCCGCCATCAGCGGATCCGGTCGGCCGCAGATCGGGTCGAGCGGCTCCTCCGGTTCCCCCGCCCCGGTCAGCACGGCGACGAGCTGGCGCAGGCTGCGGACCCCGATCACCGTCAGCCCCGGAACGAGCGAGGCCTCGGGCGCCGTCTGCTCGGCGACCACGACCCGTTCGTACCCGGCGTCGGCGGCGGCCAGCACCGATGGCAGCACCCCGCGGACCGGCCGCACCCGGCCGTCCAGCCCCAGTTCGCCGATGAGCAGCAGGTCGGCGATGGAGGAGGGGTCGAGCCGCTCGGCGGCGGCCAGCACGGCGCAGGCCACCGCGAGGTCGAAACCGCTGCCGCTCTTGGGGACCGAGGCGGGGCTGAGACCGACGGTCAGCTTGCGCTGCGGCCAGGCCTCCCCGCTGTTGCAGACCGCGGCACGTACACGGTCGCGGGCCTCGGTGAGTGCCTTGTCGGGCAGGCCGACCAGGGTGAACGCGGCCACCCCGGGCTCCAGATCGGCCTGGACCTCGACGATCACTCCGTCGACCCCGACCAGCGCGACGGAACAAGTGCGGGCGAAGGCCATCTCAGACCACCCCCCGCAGGTGGTCGACCAGGGCCGCACCCCGCGCCCGGTTGACCACGGCGACCAGATCGATCCGCACCCCTCCCGGTGGGGCGGGCGGCCACTGCGGATCGGACGGCCCGGGGTCGTACCCGGGCCCGGCCAGCCGGGCGAAGTGCCCGGGCCAGCGCTCGGCCAGCCAGCGCTCGGCGAGCCGTTGCAGCCGGGCGGCCTTGGCCCGGTCGATGGCCTCGCTGGGCTGTTGGAAGCCCCGTTCGGAGCGGGTCTTCACCTCGCAGACCGCGACGGTGTCGCCGTCGAGGGCGACGATGTCCAGCTCGCCCTCGGCGCAGCGCCAGTTGCGGTCGAGGATGCGGAGCCCGGACTCCGCGAGGTGACGGGCGGCGACCCGCTCCCCGTAGCGGCCGAGGCCGCTCCTGGTGCTGCGGTCCGGCTCGGCTCCGCCGTCCGCCCCGGTTGCGGCCGCTTTCCGTACGGCCTGGTCCTGCACGATGGTGTTCTGCACGGTGACCACCTCCGCCGAGGAGGCTGCACCACCGCGCGCACCGGGGCCGGGAAATTCCGTTTCCCTGTGGATAACCCCGCCCTGTGGATAACTCTTGTCACCCGCAGGGGTGAGAAGGCCCGGTCCGGCGAAATTCGGCTGGACAACGCGGGACGGAGTCGTCCAACGTCAGTTCCCGAAGCCGGACTCGTCCGAGGGCAGCTCCAGATCGCTCTTCGCGAGTTCCTCGATGTTCACGTCCTTGAAGGTCAGCACCCGGACCTTGCGGACGAACCGGGCCGGCCGGTACATGTCCCAGACCCACGCATCCGCCATCGACACCTCGAAGAACACCTCGCCCTGGACCGAGTGCACCTGCAGCTCGTAGTCGTTGGTGAGGTAGAACCGTCGCTCGGTCTCGATCACGTACTTGAACAGGCCGACGACGTCCCGGTACTCCCGGTAGAGCTTGAGCTCCATCTCGGTCTCGTACTTTTCGAGATCTTCGGCACTCATCCAGGCGTCCCCTCAACTTGTCACGTCCACCCATTGTGGACCACCACACCCACGCTCAGAGCCGTACCGGATCGACCGGCGGGCCCTCCGCCAGCAGTCGGCCGAGGAAGTCCGCCAGGCCGGCCGGATAGACCGTCTCGACCGTCCCGCGCAGTTCCTCGACCGTCCACCAGCGCGCTGCGAGCAGCTGGGCGTGCTCGTCCTCGCCCATGCCCGAGTGGTTCACACCCGTCTCCGTGGTCCGGGCCAGGTGGAACCACTGCTCCTGTTCGTAGCGCTGTCCCTGAAAGGAGAACGACACCGTGCCGTACGCCACCAGGGGCCCCAGGTCCACACCCCGCAAGCCGGTCTCCTCCGCGAGCTCCCGCTCGGCCGCCTCGCGCACGTCCTCCCCCGGCTCCAAGCCGCCCCCGGGCGTGAACCACCACCTCTCGCCGGGCACCGCCGGGTCGGCGCCCAGGAAGAGGAGGATGCGGTCCAGCCCGTCCAGCAGCAGGATCCGCGCGGCCCTGCGACGCTGTGCCGTCATGGCAGCGCTCCACGCTCCTTCCGTTCGCATCGGTGGCGCTACCGATCCTGCCACCCGGCGTGTCCGTCCGGGGCGATGTTCGGCAGAGCGGCCCGGCGGGCGACGGCCGCGGTCAGGCGCTGCGCCCCCGGCGGATCCGGCGCGCCAGGCCCGCCATCCCGCCCACCGCCGAGGTCACGACGATCAGCGCCGCGCCCGCAACGCTCGCGTAGGCGGCCGGCTCCAGCGGCCCGGGCTCGCCGGCCTTCGGGCCCGCGAAGCCCTCGAAGGCCCTGGTCCGGTCCAGCAGGCCGGTCCGGCCGAAGGGCAACAGGGTGGCCTCGACCCTGGCCTCGACCTCGCTGGCCGGGACGGTCCCGCCGTCGACCTCCAGGTGGGTGCGGGAGTCGAGCGAGCCGACCCGGTTGTCGCCGAGCAGGAACAGCCTCCCCTGCGGCACCGTCACGCTGAACGACTCGCCCTGGCGGCCCTGGCTCGCGAGGTACGGCTCGTCCACCGGCTTTCCGTTGACCGTCAGCCGGTGGTCGTCCGCGGTGGTGGCGACGGTGTCACCGCCGACCGCGACCACCCGCTTGACCATGAGTTCCCCGCCCCAGGCCTGGTCGCGGAAGACCACCACGTCGCCCCGGCCGACGGCACCACCGTCGGTCTTGCGGGCCAGCACGGTGTCGCCGGCCTGGAGCGTCGGGTGCATCGAGGCAGTGGGGATCTTGTACGGCCGGTAGTCGACCGCGATGAGGGCGAAGCCGCCGATCATCATCATCAGCCCGAGTGCGAGCGCGACGCCCTGCAGCACCGCGGCGGGTCGGCGGCCGGGCCGGCCCGGCGCCTCCGGGTGGTCGGCCGACTGTTCCACGACACTGCTCATCGACACCGTCCACCTCTGGCCGACCGGAGAACACCACTGGCACGCCGGTGGCTCGGGCTCGAACGCCGACGGGCCGTGGCACGTCCGAGCAGATTACTCGTCGGTACCACGGCCCGCGCAAGAGTCGGGGACGACCAGGTGGAGCTCAGGACTCCTTCCGGCGCTCCTTCCGGTTCCGCACCCGACGCACCAGCGGAAGCAGGGCTACGGCACCCGCCGCACCGGCCACGGGAGGCGCGGCGGGCAAGGCCGCCGCCAGGCCACTCTGGTCGAAGGTGTCCGGCACCGGGAGCGTGGACCAGTGGCTCACCGGCCAGGCGACCACGAAGGCCCGCCCGATCACGTTGTCCACCGGCACCGTTCCGCCGCCCGGCTGGTCCATGTGGAAGCGGGAGTCAAGCGAGTCGGCGCGGTGGTCGCCCATCACCCAGATCCGGCCGTTCGGCACCTTCACCGGGCCGAAGGGCTGGGTCCCGCAGGGGGTGTTGCCCGAGTAGATGTACGGCTCGTCGAGGGCGACGCCGTTGACCTTGACCGGCCCGTCGTCCTTGCACTCGACGGTGTCACCGCCGACCGCGATGACCCGCTTGATCAGGTCCTTCTCATTCGCGGAGGGCATCAGCCCGACGAAGCTGAGCACGTCCTGCACCCCGCGGACGAAGGAGTTGCTGCTCTGCTGGGTCGGCTCGTCGTTCAGCCAGCCACCCGGGTCGTGGAACACCACGACGTCCCCGCGCTCGGGCTCGGATCCGAACCAGGGGGTCAGCTTGTCCACCAGGACGCGGTCGCCGACCTGCAGGGTGTTCTGCATCGACTCGGACGGAATGGAGAACGCCTGGACGAAGAAGGTCTTGATCACCAGCGCGAGGATCAACGCGATGCCGATCAGGATCGGCAGCTCCTTCAGGAAGGAGCGCTGCTTGCGCGGCCTGGCCTTGGCCTCCGAGTCCGTCTCGTCCACCTGCTCGCTCTCCGGCCGCCGCGGCTCCGAAGGACCGTCCGCCCCGGTGCCGTGCTCGTCGGCGTTCTGGGCGGCCGCGTCCTCGACCGCTGCCGAGGGTGCCGAGGACTCGGCGGCCCGGTTCACCCGGCCGCCCGGGCCCTCGGGTTCCCCGGCGCCTGAGCGGGCACCGATCACCAAATCCCCCACAACGTCTCCTCCCTGCTGTGCGGACGCCCGCGCGCCCGCGCTCAAAGTGCCGCACAGCGGGCACCACGCTCGCCAGGACCGTGAACGCCTCAGGGCTGCCCATGGCGGACTCCCCTGACACCAACCCGGCCTCGACGCACAGCCGGGACCACTCCCGGCCGCACCTGCACTTCTCTATCACTCCAGGGCATCCGGCTCGCGGTTCCACACGCGCTGTCCGGCCGTCCAACGGCCGGAGCGGCTCACTTCGGAGGCCGCCCCGGCCGACGAAAGACGAGCGGAAGGATGCCCAACACACCCATAACGAGCGGAGGTTCGGTTGGAACCGGCCCAACGCCCATCGATTCCGGCACAGTTCCGCCGGGCTGCGGCGACGCCGCGAGAGAGGAGAGTGAACTCGGTTCATCGAGTTGATGGAAGCGGCCCAGCGGCCAGGCGATCACGAACGCGCGACCGACCACGTCGGCCAGCGGGACGGTGCCCTGCCCCGGATTCCCCATGTGGAAGCGGGAGTCGGCGGAGACGTCCCGGTGGTCACCCATGACCCACAGGCGCCCCTTCGGCACCGTCACCTTGAACGGCTGCCGGGAGGGCGGGTTGCCCGGCGCGAGGTACGGCTCCTCCACCGGATGGCCGTTGACGGTGAGCCGTCCCTGCGGGTCACAGCACTCGACGGTGTCCCCGCCGACACCGATCACGCGCTTGATCAGGTCCTGCTCGTTGTCGGACGGCAGCAGTCCGACGAAGGTCAGGGCCTGCTTGGCCCCGCCCACTACCGGGCCGTCGTGGGACGGCTTGCGATCGCTCTCCAGCCAGCCGCCCGGGTCCTTGAACACCACCACGTCGCCGCGCTGCGGCTCACTGCCGAACCAGGGGGTCAACTTGTCCACCAGCACCCGGTCCCCGACCTGGATGGTCTGCTCCATCGAGCCCGAGGGGATCACGAACACCTGGACCATGAAGGTCTTCATCACCAGTGCCACCAACAGGGCCACCAGGATGATCAGCGGGAACTCGCGCAGCAGCGAGCGCTTGCGCCGACGGGCCGCGCGCCGGGCACTGCGACGGCGTTCCGCGCGGCCGCGGACCGGCGCGACCGACCCGGCCGGCTCGGCGCGATCCGCGGAACCGACGGGCTCAGCGCCGGCCGGGTCCGCCCCGCCCTTCCCCGGTTCCCGGGCCGGGCGGTCGGCGACCCGCCCCCTACCCCTGGTCCCCATGACCACCCGTCCCCGCGACCGCGGTGAAGGCCGAGGGCCGGTCCAGCCCGGTCAGGCGCGAGAAGGGGTACACCACCCAGTCCGCCCGCCCGATCACCCTGTCCTCCGGCACGAAGCCGCCCCCGGGCTCCCCGAGGTGGTCGCGCGAGTCCCGGGAGGCGCTCCGGTGGTCGCCCAGCACGAACAGCTCACCGCGCGGCACCACGACGTCGAAGGCCACGTCGGACGGCGGGTCCCCTGGGGCCAGGTAAGCGGTCTCGTTCACCGGTACGCCGTTGACGGTGAGGGGCGCACCCGGGCCGGTGCTCCTCACCCGGTCGCCGCCGACGCCGATCACGCGCTTGACGTAGACCGTGTTCCCGGCCGGAACCAGTCCGAGGTCCCGGCCGACCGAACGCACGTTGTCCCAGAACCCCGGCTGCTCGGCCGACTCGGGGAGGAAGGAGCCCGTCCCGTCGAAGACCACGATGTCGCCCCGCCGGGGGTGGCCGCCGAAGGCGTAGGCGAGCTGGTTGGCGATCAACCGGTCGCCGGGCTTCAGCGTGTCCTCCATCGAGCCGGAGGGCACCGTGAACGGCCGGGCGACGAACGCGTTCACCAGGAGCAGGGCCACCAGGCAGATCCCGGCCAACAGCAGCAAGTCCCTGGACCGCGAACGCCCGGGCTCGGCCTCCTCGCCCTCGTCGCCCTCCTCCGCCGCCTCGGGCCGGTCCTCGGGCCGGTCCTCGGACTGCTTCTCGGGGCGGTCCTCACCCTGCTCAGGCACCGAGCCGTCGCCTGGCGGCAAACCCTCTCCCGGCCCTGGACGGTCGCCCGGCACTCCGCCGCCCGGCACCGCGCCGCCGTCCGGCGTCGCTTCCCGTTCCGGGGGCGGCTCCAGCCCGGAAACGACCGCGGACCGCGACAGCGAGTCCGCACCGGTGGGTGCGGGACTGCCGTCGCGGTCCGCGGGTGGTTCTTGCGTGCTCATCGGGCGCTGAGCTTACCTTGCGGTGGCCCGGCCCTTCTGAGCGCTCCGATCCCCCGGCGTGGCCGAGGGCCGGTGGATCAGCGGTCGCGCTTCTCCTTGATCTTCGCGGCCTTGCCGCGGAGGTCACGCAGGTAGTACAGCTTGGCGCGGCGAACCGCACCGCGGGTCACGACCTCGATCTTCTCGACGACCGGGGTGTGCACCGGGAAGGTGCGCTCCACGCCGACGTTGAAGCTGACCTTGCGAACGGTGAAGGTCTCACCGACGCCGGCGCCGTGGCGGCGGATGACGACGCCCTGGAAGACCTGGACACGGGAGCGGTTGCCCTCGATGACCCGGACGTGGACCTTCAGGGTGTCACCGGCGCGGAAGGCCGGGATGTCGGTGCGCAGCGAGGCCGCGTCGACAGCAGCGAGCTTGTTGCTCATGTTGCTCTCCATCGCAGGCGCCACGGGCCGCCCACGGAAGTTCGTCACAATGGGGTCTGCTGCGGGCCGCATCGGCTGACGGCGATCCCCCCGTGGCGGGGGCGCCGGTCCACGTGATCCCTACGGAAGGGAACCAGCGACAGACAGCAGCCGCCTATTCTTCCACACCACCGGCCGTGGACCGAAATCGCCCGAGCTCCTCGTCCCAGGCCAGGCCCAGGACGCTGAGCGCCGCCCGGTCCTTCTTGTCGAAGGCGCCGTACTGCCAGCGCCCGACCAGGTCGGGCCGGTTGGCCAGGGTGCGAGCGAAGGCCTGCTCGCGCCGCCAGCGGGCGATCTTGCCGTGGTTGCCGCTGAGCAGCACGTCCGGCACGGTCCGGCCGCGCCATTCGGCGGGCTTGGTGTAGACCGGGCCCTCCAGCAGGTCGGCCATCGCGCCGGGAGCGAAGGAGTCGTCCCGGTGGGACTCGGCGTTGCCGAGCACGCCGGGAAGCAGCCGGGCGATCGCCTCGACCATCACCAGCACCGCGACCTCGCCGCCGGCCAGCACGTAGTCGCCGATCGAGGCCTCGACCACCGGCATGCGGGTGGCCGCCTCCTCGATCACCCGGCGGTCGATGCCCTCGTACCGCGCGGGGGTGAACGCCAGCCAGGGTCGGCCGGCCAGCTCCTGGGCGAGCTCCTGGGTGAACGGGCGCCCGCTCGGGGTGGGCACGACCAGGGTGGGCACCTCGCCCGCCGGGCCGCCGGCCACGACCGCGTCCAGCGCCTCGCCCCACGGCTCGGGCTTCATCACCATGCCGGGGCCGCCGCCGTACGGGCTGTCGTCCACCGTGCGGTGCACGTCGTGGGTCCATTGGCGCAGGTCGTGGAGGTGCACGTCCAGCTGGCCGCGGGCCCGGGCCTTGCCGACCAGCGAGATGTTCAGCGGCTCCAGGTACTCGGGGAAGATCGAGACGACGTCGATCCGCATCCCGGACCGGACGCCAGGGGCAGCGCCGACACCCGCATCGGCACCAGCACCAGCACCAGCACCAGCACCGGCGCCCTGCCCGGCGTCCGCGCCCTGCCCCGCGTCCGCGTCCCGACCGGTGCTCCCGGGGGTCTGCTCGACGGTCACTCCGACTCCTCCGGCTCCTCCGACGCGGTGCCGACGACCTCGGCCTGGTCGGGATCGATCAGCCCGGCCGGCGGGGTGATCACGGCCCGCTGGTTCTCCAGGTCGATGGTCGGCACGATCTGGGTCACGAAGGGCACCAGCACCTCCGTCCCGTCGGCCTTCCTCACCGTGAGCAGGTCCTGGTACGGCAGGTGGACGACCTCGGTCAGCTCGCCGACCGGGGTGCCGTCGAGCAGCACCACGTCGAGGCCGATCAGCTGGTGGTCGTAGTACTCCTCCGGGTCCTCCGGACGCTCCTCCGGGTCGACCTCTGAGATGAGCAGGGTGCCCCGCAGCGCCTCCGCCGCGTTGCGGTCCTTGACGCCGGCGAAGCGCAGCAGCAGTCGGCCGCTGTGGACCCGGCCGGACTCGACGGTCAGCGGTCCGGCCGAGGCGGGATCGGTGAGCAGGACGGCACCGGGGCCGAGCCGGAGTTCCGGCTCGTCGGTGCGGACCTCGACACTGACGTCCCCCCTGATGCCGTGGGCGCGGCCGATCCTGCCGACGACGAGCTGCACGGTGATCGTTCTCCTGGAGTTGCTGAGCGAGAAGGCTGAGACAGGTGTGCGCTGACACGGGCGAGCAGGGACAGCCAGCAAAAAAGGCCGACCGGGACGACATGCGTCCCGGTCGGCCTCAAGCCCGACGGCTGAACGAGCAGCTGCGTCAGCGAATGTTGTCCACGTCGACCAGGTCGACCCGGACGTTGCGACCGCCGAGGGCGCCGACCACGGTGCGCAGTGCGCGCGCCGTGCGGCCGCCCCGGCCGATCACCTTGCCGAGGTCATCGGGGTGCACCCGCACCTCGATGGTGTTGCCCCGACGCAGGTTGCGCGAGCGCACCTGCACCTCGTCGGGGTGCTCGACGATGCCCTTCACCAGATGGTCGAGGGCGTCCTCGATCACGATCAGGCCTCGGCGGCGGCGTCGGCCTCAGCCTCGGCCTTGTCCGACTTCTTGGCCTTCGGGGTGATGGCGACACCGGTGGTGGCGTCCTCGAAGCCGGCGACGGCCTTCGCGAACAGGTGCGAGAAGTCCTCGACCTTGGGCTCGGCGACCTTCAGCGGCTCCGGAGCCGGCAGGCCCTTGAACTTCTGCCAGTCGCCGGTCAGCTTGAGGATGGCGAGCACCGGCTCGGTCGGCTGGGCGCCGACGGACAGCCAGTACTGGGCGCGGTCGCTGTCGACCTCGATCTTCGAGGGGTTGTAGGTCGGCTGGTAGATGCCGATCTCCTCGATCGCGCGACCGTCACGCTTGGTGCGGGCGTCGGCGACGACGATGCGGTAGTGCGGGGAGCGAATCTTGCCGAGACGCTTCAGCTTGATCTTGACTGCCACGGGAGTGGATTCTCCTGGTGTTGACGTGGGTGAGCGGCCTCGCCGTCCGCGTGGGGTTGCGGGGCAGGCCGTTCAAGGGACACGCCAGCCGTAGGAGAGAGGGGTCCTGCCCGGCTGCCGAGTACTCAGCTGTCCATTCTGCCATACCGGCGTGGACGCTCTTCACCCGGCCGTCACGGGGAAAGCCCCGGCGCAGGGCACGAAAGCCCCGGCACAGGGCACGGAGAAGCCGAGAGGCGGGCCCCAACGGATCCCGGACCGCTCAGGGCACGACCGGGAGCCCCCGCTCCCGGTCAGCCCACAGATCCACCGTGTCACCGATGTCACCGTCCAGGTCACCGGCGTCGACGCCACCGGTGCCGATCACCCCGGCCGTACCGACTGCCCGCACAGTCGCCGACCGGTCCCGGCGCCGGATTACGCGATCTTGAACGGCTGCTGGCACGCGCCGCAGACGATGGACGCCTGGGCGAGCACCGACGGCACGACCCGGACGTTGCGTCCGCAGCCGCAAACCGCCTTGACCCGGACGCCGCCTCCGGAGGAGCCGTGCCTGGCGGCCGGCCCGCGGAAGGCACGGTTCGTGCCGTCGCCGGTCACCGCTTCCTGGTGCGCACCCAGGGCGCGCTCCAGGCGCTCGATGGTCTCGGCGTAGCGCTCCTGCGTCTCCTTGAGCATGGTCACCTGGGAGAAGCCGCTGCTGGCGTGCGGCTCGACCGGGTGCGCCAGACCCAGCTCGGAGGCGAGCATCAGGAAGCGCCGGTTGTGGTAGCGGCCGGCCCGCGAGGTGTCCCGGATGTCCCGGGCCGCGGCCAGACCATGGGCAGCCTCGTGGAGGAGCCGCTCGAAACCGAGCCGCGTGCCACAGGCCGAGGAGGACTCGCCGATCAGCGCCTCGGGTGAGGCGAGGTCGGGGAGGTCCTGGTGGTGGGCCTGGATGTCACTCCAGGCGGCGGCCAGTTCGGCCGCGAGGACGAGGGGCTGTGTCGTGCTCACGCTAGACCAACGATGCAGGGCGAGCCGATGTTCCGCATGTTCCCGTTCTCCGGGAATTCCCAGGGAACTCCCAGGAATGCCCGACTGTGCGCGAATTGCGCGTTCCGGATCTGACGCAAGACCAACCCCCTGCCGGTTTCGGCCCGTCGCAGCGTCGGCGGGCCTCGTGGAATTCCGTCCGGGAGCGGGCTGTCGCCCCTGGACGCACGGCCCGTGGACCTGCCGAAGTTGACAGGGCCACGGGCCGTACACCGTACCGCTATTCCGTTAATACCGGCAGTTGACCGGCCAGTAGGGATGTCCGCTTCCCGGACTCCTCCGGCAGAGTTACCGGATTCTTACCCACCCGCATTCCGGGCAAATGTCGCCGGTAACGGTCATTACCCGCCGACGATCGACAAGGCTGCCGACATCAGTACGCACGCGCGACGATCGCGATATTGCCGTCCTGGTCGTCCGCCTGCGGCACCGAACCGTCGGCCGCCACGATGCAGCGCACCGTGACGCCCTGCTCGGCCAGCTTGGCCTCGCCCTCCGCGCCGAGGTCGGCCCAGGAGATCCGGCCCCAGCCGGTCGCGGCGGCCTCGACGGCCTCGTCCAGGGTCTTGACATCGACGGTGCGGGCCTCGCGGCGCTCGCGGGACTGGCGCAGCAGCAGCGCCTGGTCCTCCTCCAGGATGCCCGGCAGCAGCGCGGCCAGGGCGTCGATGGAGACCGGCTCCTTGCCGCCCGGGATGCGGCGGGCCAGCATCGCGGTGCCGTTCTCCAGGTCGCGCGGGCCGACCTCGATGCGCAGCGGAACGCCCTTGAGCTCCCAGTCGACGGCGCGGCGGCCGAAGGGGGTGTCGGTGCGGTCGTCGACCACCACGCGGACACCGGCGGCCTCCAGCCGGGCACCGATCTCGCGGACCTTGGCGATGACCGCGTCGTCGCCCTTGATGGCCAGCACCACGGCCTGGACCGCGGCCAGGCGCGGGGGCACCCGCAGGCCGTTGTCGTCGCCGTGGGACATGATCAGGCCGCCGACCATGCGGGTCGAGACGCCCCAGGAGGTCTGCCAGACGTGCTCGCGCTCGGCGCCCTGCAGCTGGTAGGTGGTGTTGAACGCCTTGGCGAAGTTCTGGCCCAGCTCGTGGCTGGTGCCCATCTGCAGCGCCTTGCCGTCGCCCATCATGCCCTCAAGGGTGAGGGTGTTGATGGCGCCGGCGAAGCGCTCCTTGGCGGTCTTGCGGCCGAGCACGACGTCGATGCCGAGCACGTTGGTCATGAAGTCGCCGTAGACCTGGGTGTGGATCATCGACGCGTAGTCGCGGGCGTCCTCGTAGGTGGCGTGGGCCGTGTGGCCCTCCTGCCAGAGGAACTCGGTGGTGCGCAGGAAGACGCGCGGGCGCAGCTCCCAACGGACCACGTTGGCCCACTGGTTGATCAGGAGGGGCAGGTCGCGGTGGCTCTGCACCCACTTCGAGAAGTACTCGTTGATGATCGTCTCGGAGGTGGGCCGGACGACGACCGGCTCCTCCAGCTGCTTGCCGCCACCGTGCGTGACCACCGCGAGCTCGGGGGCGAAGCCCTCGACGTGCTCGGCCTCCTTGGTCAGGTAGGACTGCGGGATGAACATCGGGAAGTAGGCGTTCTGGGCGCCCGCCTTCTTGATGCGCGCGTCCATCTCCTGCTGCATCCGCTCCCACAGGCCGTAGCCGTACGGTCGGATGACCATGGTGCCGCGCACCGGACCGTTGTCGGCAAGCTCGGCCTTGTTGATGAGGTCCTGGTACCAGCGCGGGAAGTCTTCCGCCTGAGGGGTGAGAACGGGTGCCTTAGCCATGGGCGGAATGGTACGGGGAGCGACGCCCTCACTTCGAATCGCCATCACACCCGCACGAAGGGAGACACGTCCGCGGCCGCGGAACGCCGCCCGCAGGGGGCGCACGACCGCGACACGCCCGCACCACCCTGCACCCCTCTGGACGCCGGGCCCGACCCGCTGTTCGCTGGAGTGGGGCGGGACTTTGGGGGAGCCGTAGCAGCACACCGAAGGACCGGATGGGAGGCCGCGATGGCTTCAGCTCGGACGACCGGCACGACCGCACGACCAGCGGACGCACGACCGGCGGACGCACGACCAGCGGACGCACGACCGACGGGCGCACGACCGCACCACCCGCAGCAGGGGGCCGCCGGGCCCGCGCGGGCGCGCGACTGGGCGGAGATCCAGGAACGCATGCTGGTGCCGCTCTACGAGGCGGTGTACGACCGCCTGGAGGTCGGCCCGGCGAGCAGCGTGCTGGGCCTGGGCTGCCGGTCCGGACTGGCCCTGCTGCTCGCCGCCGGGCGGGGCGCCCAGGTATCCGGACAGGAGCCGCGGGAGGAGCTGCGCGAGCTGGCCCGGGGCCGTCGGCTGCGGGTGTGCGCGGGGGGCCGGCCGGCCGCCGCCGTCCCCCGCTCGGCCCATTCGCTGGTGACGGTTTTCGACCAGCTGCCCGGCGCCGCCGATCCGGGCCGGGTGGTCGCCGAGGCCGCCCGACTCACCCTTCCGGGGGGCCACGTGGTGCTCGCCGCCTGGGGCCCGCAGGAGCGCTGCGAGAGCGCGCCGGTGCTGGACGCGGCCCGTCGGATGGCGGGACGGACCACCGCGCGCGACCCGTTCGAGCTGAGCACACCGGGCGCGCTGGAGGACCTGCTCGCCCCGGTCGGCCTGCGTCCGGCCGGGAGCGGGCGGGTCAGCTGCCCGTTCGCCTACCCGGACCTCGACAGCGCGGTGCGGGGTCTGCTCTCCACCGGGCTGTTCGAGGCGGCCGAGGAGTTCTCCGGCGCCGCGCTGGTGGCCAAGGAGCTGGAGGAGTCGCTGCAGCCCTACCTGCGCCCGGACGGCTCGGTCCGGATGGAGAACGTCTTCCGCTACCTGGTCGCCGAGCGACCGCGCTGAGGACGGCGACGTACGAAGGCAGCGACGAAGGGCGACGCACGGAGCCGAGGACACCCGACGGAGCACACCGAACCGAGGACACCCGACCGAACACACCGAGCTGGAGACACCGAACCGAGCACACGAGCCGGACGCCCGAAACCGGGGGCGCCCGCTACCAAGGCGAGCGCCCCCGGCCCATCTTTCACGCCCCGCGCGTCACACCTCCTCCTCGGACGCCCCGCGCGGCACCCCCGCCGCCCGGTAGGCCGCCTCCTCGTCCAGCGTCTCCGCCTCCAGCAGCGCCGCCGCCAGCGCGTCCAGCCGGTGCCGCTGCTCGGCCAGGATCCGCACCGCGTCCTCGTAGCACTCGGCGACGATCCGCCGGGCCTCCTCGTCCACCGCGTCGAGCGTGGTCGGCGCCGCCGAGAGCCCGTACGCGCCCTGCGCGTCCGAGGGCACCGCGGTGAGCCGGCCGACCCGCTCGCTCATCCCCCAGCGCCCGGCCATCCCGCGGGCGATGTTGGTGACCTGCTCCAGGTCGCTCTCCGCGCCGGTGGTGATCACCCCGTAGACCACCTGCTCGGCCGCCATCCCGCCCAGCGCGCCGATGATCCGGCCGCGCAGGTAGGGCTCGGTGTACGAGTAGCGGTCGTTCTCCGGGGTGGAGAGGGTGACGCCGAGGGCGCGGCCGCGCGGCACGATGGTGATCTTGCGGACCGGGTCCGCACCCGACTGGAGCATGCCCAGCAGCGCGTGCCCGCTCTCGTGGTACGCCGTCCGCTCGCGCTCCTCCTGCGGCATCACCAGCGGCCGAACGGCACCGAGTTGGACCTTCTCCAGGGCGTCCGAGAGGTCCCGCTCGTTGACCGCGTCCTGATCCCGCTTGACGGCCAGCAGGGCGGCCTCGTTGACCAGGTTGGCGAGTTCGGCGCCGGTCATCCCGGGGGTGACCTTGGCCAGCTGGTGGAGGTCGGTGTCGCCGGCCAGCGGAACGGCCCGGGTGTGGATGCGCAGGATGGCCGCGCGGCCCTCCCGGTCGGGCGGGCTGACGGTGATCCGGCGGTCGAAGCGGCCGGGGCGCAGCAGCGCCGGGTCGAGCACGTCGGCCCGGTTGGTGGCGGCGATCACGATGACGCCCTCGGAGCCGGTGAAGCCGTCCATCTCGGTGAGGATCTGGTTGAGCGTCTGCTCGCGCTCGTCGTGCCCGCCCATGCCGCCGCCGGCGCCGCGCTGGCGGCCGATGGTGTCGATCTCGTCGATGAAGATGATCGCCGGGGCGACCTTGCGGGCCTCGGCGAACAGTTCGCGGACCCGGCTGGCGCCGACGCCGACGATCATCTCGATGAACTCGGAGGCAGAGGCGGAGAAGAACGGCACGTCCGCCTCGCCTGCCACGGCCCGGGCCAGCAGGGTCTTGCCCGTCCCGGGCGGGCCGCTGAGCAGGACCCCGCGCGGCATCTTGGCTCCGAGCCTGCGGTACCGCTCGGGGTTCTTCAAGTAGTCGACCACCTCCGTGAGTTCGGCCTCGACCTCGTCGATGCCTGCCACGTCGGCGAAGGTGGTGCGCTTGCCCTGCTCGGCGGTGACCGGCTTGGGCGGGGCCTTGCGGCCGAGCGGTCCGGCGCCGAGGCCGCCGGACATCCGGCGGGCGAGCAGCACCCAGACGAAGACCAGCAGCAGCATCGGAGCGAGCGAGAGCAGCAGGTTGGTGAGGAAGCTGCGCTGCTGGACCGGCGAGGTGGCGGTGACCTCGACGCCCTGCTGTTGCAGGGTGGTCCACAGGTTGTCGCCCGCGAAGGAGGGGCGCTGGGTGTCGAACTCCGTGTAGTCGCCCTTGCCGCCGTCGGGTTTGGGCTGGGCGCTCTTGAGGGTGCCCTCGATCGCGTCGCCCTTGGCGTAGATCTTGGTGATGTTGCCCTTGTTCAGCTGGTTGTTGAACTCGGTGTAGGAGATCGTGGTGGCACCCTGGTTGCCGAAGAACGACAGCAGCAGGTCGGAGATCACGAACACCACGAGTGCGGTGAGGACGAGGCCCGCCCAGCCGCCGGGCATCCGGCCGCGGGGTGGTGGCGGGGGCGGGGCGCCCTCGGACCGCCAGGGCTGGTCGGGGGTCTGGCGCGGCGGTACGGGTTCGGTCACCCACCGGACGATACGGACAGGCACTCGGGCGGGCCAACCGCAACGCCGCGCCGGACCGGCCGTACGGCCGCACCGAGGCCTCCGACCAGCGGATATGCCGCATCGACAACAGCCGGGCCGCGCCGCCCGGCCACCCCTCGGCCGTCAGCCCGCGCCGCCCGGCCACCCCTCGGCCGTCAGCCCGCGCCGCCCGGCCACCCCTCGGCCGGAGGCCCTCCGCGCCCGGCCGCCCCTCGGCCGTCAGCCCTCCGCGCCCGGCCACTCCTCGGCCGTCAGCGCGAACCGCTCGTGGTCCCGCCAGTCCCCCTGCAGGAACAGCATCCGCGGCGTGAAGCCCTCGTGCCGGAAGCCCAGCCGCTTGGCCATCGCGATGGAGCGCTCGTTCTCCGGCTGCACGTTGATCTCCAGCCGGTGCAGGCCCAGCCCGTCGGCCGACTGCGGGGCGAAGCAGCGGTCCAGGATCAGCCGCAGTCCCTCGGACATCCGCCCGGTGCCGGCGTACGGCAGGTAGGAGTCGTAGCCCAGCGTGGCGTTGCAGAACCGGCCCATCACGATGTTGGCGACGTTCACCTTGCCGACCAGCCCGCCGGTGTCCCGGTCGAAGATCAGGAAGGTGCGCAGGCCCGCGCCCTGGCGGCTCAGGAGCTCCGGCAGCCCGTCCGGCTCGACCGGGTTCCACCGCCCGATGTGCTCGGCGGACCGACGGACCGCCTCCGCGTACAGAACCTCGTCCTCGGCCCTCGGGGCCCTGATCATCACTCGCATGCCGACATCATCGGACACTGCGGCGTTCCCGGACACGGCACCCGCCTCGGACACACGACCGGCCCGCCGCCCGGAAACACCGGACGACGGGCCGATCAGGACCGGACGGCGCCGCTCACCGGCGCTCGGGCCGACGGCTGCCGAGCACCGCCGAGGGCTACAGCATGTCCTTGAACTCCTTGGGCAGCTCGAAGTCTGCCGGACCCTTGCCCGCCCCGAGGCCGAACGCGCCGCCGTCGGCCGGGCCCTGGCCGCCGCCCGCGCCGAGCGCACGGCGCTCGGCGGCCGCGGCCTCCTCCTGCGCGCGCTTCAGCGGGTTGCCGCTCTTGCGCTTGCCCTTGGCCTGCGGGGCCTTCTTGGCGGACTTCTTCGCGCCGCCGCCCATGCCCGGGATCCCCGGCATGCCGGGCATGCCCTTGCCGGAGGCCATCGCGGACATCATCTTGCGGGCGTCGAAGAACCGCTCGACCAGGTTCTTGACCTCGCCGACCTGGACGCCCGAACCCTTGGCGATGCGGGCCCGGCGGGAGCCGTTGATCAGCTCCGGCTCGGCGCGCTCGGCCGGGGTCATCGACTTGATGATCGCGCCGACCCGGTTGACGTCCTTGTCGTCGATGTTGTTGATCTGCTCGCGGATCTGGCCCATGCCGGGCAGCATGCCGAGCAGCTTGGAGATCGAGCCCATCTTCTGGACCTGCTCCAGCTGCGACAGGAAGTCGTCCAGGGTGAACGCCTTGGGGCCGCCGCGCAGCTTGGCGGCGATCTTCTCGGCCTCGGCCTGCGAGAAGGTCTGCTCGGCCTTCTCGATCAGCGAGAGGACGTCACCCATGCCCAGGATGCGCGAGGCCATCCGGTCCGGGTGGAAGGCGTCGAAGTCGTCGACCTTCTCGCCGTTGGAGGCGAACATGATCTGCCGGCCGGTGACGTGCGCGACCGACAGGGCGGCACCGCCGCGGGCGTCGCCGTCGAGCTTGGAGAGCACCACGCCGGTGAAGTCGACGCCGTCGAGGAAGGCCTGCGCGGTGGTCACCGCGTCCTGGCCGATCATCGCGTCGACGACGAACAGGACCTCGTCCGGGTTCACCGCGGCGCGGATGTCCGCGGCCTGCTGCATCAGCTCGGCGTCGATGCCCAGGCGGCCGGCGGTGTCGACGATGACGACGTCGTACTGCTTCTGCTTGGCGTACTCGATCGAGTCCTTGGCCACCTGCACCGGGTCGCCGACGCCGTTGCCCGGCTGCGGGCCGTAGAAGGCCACGCCCGCCCGCTCGGCCATCACCTGGAGCTGGTTGACGGCGTTGGGGCGCTGGAGGTCGCAGGCGACCAGCAGCGGGGTGTGCTTCTGCTTCTGCAGCCAGTGGCCGAGCTTGCCCGCGAGGGTGGTCTTACCGGCACCCTGCAGACCGGCGAGCATGATGACCGTCGGGCCGCTCTTGGCGAACCGCACCCGGCGGGTCTCGCCGCCGAGGATCGCGATGAGCTCCTCGTTGACGATCTTGATGATCTGCTGCGCCGGGTTCAGCGCGCCGGAGACCTCGGCGCCGAGCGCCCGCTCCTTGACCTGCTTGATGAAGGCCCGGACGACCGGCAGCGCGACGTCCGCCTCCAGCAGCGCGATGCGGATCTCGCGGGCGGTGGCGTCGATGTCCGCCTCGCTCAGGCGGCCCTTGCCCCGGAGGTTCTTGAACGTCGCTGCGAGGCGATCGGAAAGGGTGTCGAACACGTCGGCGCGGGTCCTCTGCGGCATCGGTATCGGTACGGTCGTCGTCCCCCAGGGTATCCGGCCACCCCGGGTACGGTCTCCACCCCCGTGACGGAAGCCTCAGGGCCGGACCGGGGAGCCGGCCCGGGGAGCAGCTCCGGACGGGCCCCGGAGCGCCCCGGACCGGCCCGGGAGCAGCCCCGGCCCACCCCTCAGGCCAGCGCCGCCCGGACCGCCGCCGCGACCTCCCCGGCCCGCCCGGGGCTGAGCGGACACCCCGCCGGATCGGTCAGGTAGAAGGAGTCGACGGCCTCCGCGCCCAGCGTGGAGACGTGCGCGGTACGCACCCGGACGCCCGCCCCGTCCAGCGCCCGGCCGATCCGGTGCAGCAGCCCGGGGGCGTCGTGGGCGCGGACCTCCAGCACCGTCGCGGTCGCCGAGACCACCGCGGGCGCCACCGCGACCAGCGGCGGCGGGGTGGGAATGCCCTTGCGGCGCGGGGCGGCGGCGTCCCGCTCGGCGAGGCGGCGGGAGACGTCCAGCGAGCCGTCCAGCGCCCGGCGCAGGTCGGCGCGCAGCCGGGCCGCCTCCGGCAGCTCGCCGAACTCCGCGGCCACCCGCCAGGTCAGCAGCAGCACCGGTCCGGAGCCGACCGGGTCCAGCTCGCGCAAGCCCGCCGAGCGGACGGTCAGCCGGTGCAGCGCCAGTACGCCGGCCACCGTCCCGAGCAGTCCGGGCCGGTCCGGGACGGCGAGGGTCAGTTCGACGCCCATCGGCCCGTTGCCCGGCTCCGCCCCCTCCGCCCGGGCCAGCAGGGACAGCGCGGGGCCGCCGGTGCGGGCGGCCTCGACCGCGATCCGTTCCTGCTCGGCGTTCGGATGGGCCGAGGGCGCGGCCTCCCCCGGCGCGGCCCCGCCCCCGGCCAGCTGCGCGGCGGCCCGGGCCACCAGGCCGTCCACCAGCGAGGCGCGCCAGCCGCTCCACGCCGCCGGGCCGGTGGCCAGCGCGTCCGCCTCGGTGAGCGCGTGCAGCAGCTCCAGCTCCGGCAGGGTGCCGACCGCCTTGGTGATCGCCTCCACGGTGGCCGGGTCGTCCGGGTCGCGCCGGGTCGCGGTGTCGACCAGGGTCAGGTGGTGGCGGACCAGCACCGCCAGGGTCTCGGTGTCCTCGACGGGGAAGCCCATCCGGGTGGCCAGGTCGCGGACGATCACCTCGCCGGCCTCGCTGTGGTCACCGGGCCAGCCCTTGCCGATGTCGTGCAGCAGCGCGGCGACCAGCAGCAGGTCCGGCCGGGCCACCCGGCGGGTCATCGCGGCGGCCCGGACGGCCGTCTCCACCAGGTGCCGGTCCACCGTCCAGCGGTGCACCGCGTTGCGCTGCGGACGGCACCGCACCCGCTCCCAGTCCGGCAGCAGCCCGGTGACCAGCCCCTCCGCCTCCAGCGCTTCCCACACCGGGACGGCCGCCTCCCCCGCCCCCAGCAGGGTGACCAGCAGATCGCGCGCCTCGTCCGGCCAGGGCACCGGCAGCGGCCGGCACTCCGCGGCCAGCCGGCGCACCGTCGCGTACGAGACGGTCAGCCCGTTCTGCGCGGCGGCGGCCGCGGCGCGCAGCGGCAGTACCGGGTCGGCGGCCGGGCGGGCCCCCTGGGCGAGCACCGCCTCGCCGTCCTGCTCGACCACGCCCTCGGCGAGCGGACGGCGGGCGACGGCGCCCCGGGCCACCGCGCCCGTGCCGCGCCCGGCGCCGGCGAACCGGAAGGCCGGCCGGCCCGCCCGGCGACCCCGGCCGGACCGGGCGGCGAGCACCCGGTCCACCGCCCGCCAGGTGACGTCGCTCGCGTAGGCGATGGTCCGGGCGGCCTCGTAGACCTGGCGCAGCAGGGTGTCGGCGTCCAGCACGCCGAGCCGCTCGGCGACCTGGTCCTGGTCCTGGAGGCTGAGCCGTTCGGTGGCCCGGCCGGTGGCCAGGTGCAGCGCGTCGCGGACGTCGGCGAGCCGCAGTGCGGCGGCCTCCAGGCCGTCCCGGGGCGCGTCGGCGAGCCAGGTCGCGGCGACGGCGTCGAGCGCGACCAGGTCGCGCAGGCCGCCGCGGGCCTCCTTCAGGTCGGGCTCCAGCAGGAAGGACAGCTCGCCGTGCCGCTCGGCCCGCTCCCGGACCAGCTCGCGCAGCTCGGGCAGGCGCGCGGGGGCGCTCGCGCGCCAGTCGGTGAGCACCGCGGAGCGCAGCGCGGCGGTGAGCGCCTCGTCCCCGGCGAGGTGGCGGGCGTCCAGCAGGCCGAGCTGGGCCTTGAGGTCGGCGGCGGCCACCGCCCGGGCCTCGGCGGGGGTACGCACCGAGTGGTCGAGCTTGGCGCCCGTGTCCCAGACCGGGTACCAGATCCGCTCGGGCAGTTCGGCGGCGACCGGGCCGTCGTGCAGCAGCAGCACGTCGAGGTCGCTGCGCGGGGACAGCTCGCCCCGGCCGTAGCCGCCGACGGCGACCAGCGCGACGCCGGACGACGGGGCGCCGGCCTCGGCGAGCAGTCCGGCCAGCCAGTCGTCGGTGAGCCGGGCGAGCGCGGCGCGGCGCGGGCGGCCGGTCAGCCCGGGCCGCTCCAGCAGCTCGGCCCGGGCCGAGGCGTAGGCCGATGGGTCCGGGGGGCCGGAGGAAGGGCTGGTCTCGATGGTCATGCGCGGGTCCCGTCCGTGGTGCCGGTTGGTCCTGGACGCCCGTACGGCCGCGGCGGCGGCCCGGGCGCCGGTACGCCGACCGGCGGACCCGCGCCCCGTGGAGGGGCGGGCCCGCCGGACCGCTCAGTGCCTCACAGGGCGTCGGGCCCGCGTTCGCCGGTGCGGACCCGGACGGCGGTGTCGACCGGGATGCTCCACACCTTGCCGTCGCCGATCTTCCCGGTCCTCGCGGCCTTCACCAGGACGTCGATCAGGTCGTCGGCGTCCTCGTCCTCGGTCAGGACCTCGATCCTGATCTTCGGCACCAGGTCCACGGTGTACTCGGCGCCCCGGTAGACCTCGGTGTGGCCGCGCTGGCGGCCGTAGCCGCTGGCCTCGGTGACGGTCAGGCCGTGGACCCCGAAGGCCTGCAGGGCGGCCTTCACCTCGTCCAGGCGGTACGGCTTGATCACGGCGGTGATGAGCTTCATCGGGCGTCGACCTCGGTCTTCTCGGCAGTCTTCTCGGCGGACTTCTCAACGGACTTCCCGGCGGCCTTGCCCGCGGCCTTCGCCGCAGGCTTCCCGCCGGGCGCGGTGCCGGGGCCCGAGGACGGGAGCGCCCGGGCCAGGCCGGCGCCGACAGCGCTGAAATCGTAGGCGGACTCGGCGTGTTCGGCCTGGTCGATGCCGGCCACCTCGACCTCCTCGGGGACCCGGAAGCCGACCAGCTTGTCGACCGCCTTGGCCAGCAGCCAGGACAGCACGAAGGAGTACGCCGCGACCACCGCCACGCCCAGCGCCTGCTTGCCGAGCTGGGCCGGCCCACCGCCGTAGAACAGGCCCTTGGCGGTCTGGCCGACCCCACCGGTGGCGAACAGGCCGATCAGCAGGGAGCCGACCGCCCCGCCCACCGCGTGCACGCCCACCACGTCGAGCGAGTCGTCGAAGCCCCAGCGGTACTTGAGCGAGACGGCGGCGGCGCAGACCGCGCCCGCGATCAGGCCGATCGCCACCGCGCCGAGCGGGCTGACCGAACCGCAGGCCGGGGTGATCGCGACCAGCCCGGCCACCGCGCCGGAGGCAGCGCCCAGCGTCGTGAACGCGCCGTGCTTGAGCTTCTCGAAGACCAGCCAGCCGACCAGCGCCGCGCCGGTGGCGACCTGGGTGTTCACCATCGCCATCGCGGCGACGCCGTTGGCGGCCAGCGCCGAGCCCGCGTTGAAGCCGAACCAGCCGAACCAGAGCAGTCCGGAGCCGAGCATCACCAGCGGCAGGCTGTGCGGGCGCATCGGGTCCTTCTTGAAGCCGACCCGCTTGCCCAGCACCAGGCAGAGCGCGAGGCCCGCCACACCGGCGTTGATGTGCACGGCCGTGCCGCCGGCGAAGTCGATCACGCCGTTTCTGTCGCCCAGCCAGCCACCGTTGCCGTTGTCGACGAAGAAGACCCAGTGCGCGACCGGGAAGTAGACGACCGTCACCCAGAGCGCGATGAACAGGCCCCAGGCGGCGAACTTGGCCCGGTCCGCGACGGCACCGCTGATCAGCGCCGGGGTGATGATCGCGAACATCAGCTGGAAGACCGCGAACGCCGTCACCGGGATCGAACCGGTCAGCTCGTTCAGCCCGATGCCGCGCATCCCGAGGAAGTCCAGGTTGCCGATGAGCCCGGCGAACGCGTCGGGCCCGAAGCTGAGCGAGTAGCCGTACAGGACCCAGAGCACGCTGACGATGCCGAGCGAGAGGAAGCTCATCGCCAGCATGTTCAGGGTGCTCTTGGCCCTGACCATGCCCCCGTAGAAGAAGGCCAGGCCCGGGGTCATCACCATGACCAGGGCCGCACTGATGAGCACGAAGGCGGTGTCGCCCGCGCTGAAGCCGTCCGGCATCGGCGTCTCCTCTGCGTGAAAGCCGCTCCACCCCCGGGTACCTGTCCCGTGCCACCCGGGGCGTCGGCGATGAACAGGAGAGTGCCGAAGGCTGGTTTCGGCCAGTGCGACCGGTTGTTTCACGGCCGTGACGCGTGCGACGCGCGGGTTACGGGCGCGTGAACCACGGCCCCGCCGCTGGGCCGGATGGGCTACCGTGCCGCCGCACCGCACGGTCCGTCGCCGAAAGCGCCACCGACCGTGACGGCGGCGGCCGTCACGGTCGGTGGCGTCACCGCCCGGGGATCGCTCAGACCACCGAGACGAACTCCGGAATGTCCTGGACCACCCGCTCCTTGAGCCGGCTCACCGCGTCCACGCCCCGGAACCGGGCGGAAGCCGCCTCCGTGGTCTTGCGGACCCGGGAGTTCAGTCGCTCCGACCGCACCTTGGTCGCGATGTCCACCGCCTTCTCGGCGTACCGGACGGCCTCCTCGGCCTCCTTCTGCAGCAGGTGCACGCTGGCCATGCCGATCAGGTTGAAGGCATACGAGCGGACGTGGTCCTCGTCCTGGCGGAACAGGTCGACCGCGCGCTCCATCACCGGCGCCGACAGCGAGGCGTACAGCTGGGCGTTGTCCGAGTGGTACGCCAGGTCGCGGTACGAGTGGGCGTTCTCGGCGTTCAGCTCGGCCGGCGAGAAGAACTTCAGCCAGTCCGGCTCGCCGTCCCCCTCGCGGATGTCGGTGAAGGTGTCCTCGGCCAGCCGGATCGCCCGGGCGCAGCGGTTGACCTCACCGATGGTGGCGTAGGCGCGCGCCTCCATCGCGTACAGCAGGGACTGCTGGCGCGGGGTGGCGGTGTCGCGGCTGCCGTACTGGGCCAGGTGGATGAGCTCCAGGGCGTCCTCGCCCCGGTTGAGGTGGATCATCTGGCGGCTCATGTCGGTGAGGATCAGCGCGCCGAACGGGCGGTCGCCGGCCTCCTTGGCCGCGTGCAGCGCCAGCACGTAGTACTTCTGCGCGCTCGGGTGCATCCCGACGTCGTAGGACATCCAGCCGGCCAGGTGGGCGAGTTCGGCGGTGAGCCGGAACAGCCGCTTGGTGGTGTCCTCGCTGTACGTCTCCTGGAGCAGGTCGGTGACCTCGTGGAGCTGGCCGACCACGGCCTTGCGGCGCAGCCCGCCGCCGTTCTGGGCGTCCCACTGGCGGAACATGACCGTGGTCTGCTCCAGCAGTTCCAGCTCGGGCTCGGAGAGCCGGCCGGTGAACGCCTCGCCTCCGTTGGCCGCGGTGAGGATCGGGGTGGGCACGCCGGTCGGGCCGGGGGCGAGCCAGCGCTGCATCGGCTCGATCAGCGCGGCGCCGGCGGTCAGCGCGAGCGAGGTGCCGAGGAAGCCCCGGCGGTTGAGCATCAGGTCGCTGCGGGAGTAGTCGCTGATCAGCTGGACGGTCTGCGGTCCGCTCCACGGCAGGTCCACGCCGCCGCCGACGGTGGAGACGGGGATCGCGGCGCGCAGGCCGAGGTCCTCGATCGAGACCACCGAGCCGAAGCGCTCCGAGAACAGCTCCGACATGATCTTGGGGATCGGCTCCCGGGGCTGCTCGCCGTCGAGCCAGCGGCGCACCCGGGAGGTGTCGGTGGACACGTGGTGGGCGCCGATCTGCCGGGCCCTGCGGTTGACCTGGCGGGCCAGCTCGCCCTTGGACCAGCCGCTACGGGCGAACCACGTGGTCAGCTTCTCGTTGGGTTGCTTCTCTGCCATGGGAACGTCCCCATCCCGCCCGGCCCCTGCGGGGCCCCCGATCGTGACCGCCCGACGGTTGCGGGCTCTTGCCAGACGTGCCGTGCCTGAGGTGCTGCGTACCGCCCCGTCGCACTGGTGTGCCATCGTCGTGGACGGTGCGTCAGATCCCCAACTCCCGTTCCCCGACGGGCCGGAACGGAACCCGGCGACGTCCGTGTGCTGAACGTAGTGCCCCTGGAGGCACCCGTGGGAGCGGCCCTGGCGAAACGCCACCTTTCGCCACCCCCAGGAGTGAACCGAAGCAAGGGGGCACACGCTTCACTGGATAGGCGCGACGGTCCGGCATATGCGGGCCGCCAAGTCCCCCGGCCAACCCCGGAAGGCCCGGCAGACTCCGCAATCCACCGCAGTCACAAGCGATTTCGCCGTCCACTCGGGACGGCAACCGCCTCTCGCACCCGACGATCCGGCATCGGCGCCGCCCCCACAAGGCGGCGCCCGAGGCACACCATCGCAACAGGCGCACGCCAAGCGCTGCGCGCCGCCACCGCACCACGCACCACGCAACGGACAATCAACACACAGTCACCATCCCGTAACCATCGGCAACGAGAACCTGTTGGGGGAGGCATGGACAACCTGTTCGGCGAACTTCGACTGGGGCACCTGCGGCTGGCACCGCTGGGCGCGCGCCGCCGCACCAAGGTCACCGCGTCCCAGGCCGCTGCGGAGTACACCGGCCGCTGGGGCTGGACGGTCGCCACCGGCGCCCCGGGCGCCGGCGCCACCGCCCCGACCCGCTGTCCCTGCGGCTCCCACCGCTGCGCCGCGCCCGGCCTGCACCCCGTGCCGGGCACCGCGGGCCGGACCGCCGCCAGCCCCGAGGGCTCGGTGCTGTTCCCCACCGGCCGCGCCTTCGACGTGCTGGACGTCCCCGAGCAGGCCGGCCTCCAGGCGCTGGTCCGGCTGGAGCGGATGGGCACCCAGGTCGGCCCCGTGCTCGCCCCGCCCACCGGCCGGATGCAGTTCCTGGTCGCCGCCGGCACCGCCCGCCGCCTGCCCGACCTGCTGTACCGGATGGGCTGGGACGACGCCGCGCTCGACCTCACCTGCCACGGCGAGGGCAGCTACGTCGCCGCCCCGCCCACCGTCCTAGGAGGGCACGGCCCGGTCCGCTGGCTGCGCCGCCCCACCCGCGACAACGCCGGCTGCCCGCCCGAGGCCCGGCTGCTGCTCGGCACCCTCGCCTACGCCTGCCACCGCAGCCGCGAGCGCACCGCCGAACCCGCCTGGATCGCCTCGTGACCCGCCCGCTCACTCCCGGGACGCTCTGATCCGACGCCGACTGTCGTCGCCCCGGCGCCCGTCCCCCGCCTGTCGCTCCTCCCTTTCGGCACCGGCGCGCCCCGTCGGTTCGGGGCGGGGCCCCTGAAGAGCGGCTTCCCGGGCAGGAGAAAGGGCCCGCCCCCGAAGGAGCGGACCCTCGCCGACGGGGATGCCCCGGTCAGTCCCCGATCAGCGCGTCCACGAACGCACCCGGCTCGAAC
Organism: Kitasatospora sp. NPDC059648; assembly: GCF_042734825.1. Lineage (NCBI taxonomy): Bacteria > Bacillati > Actinomycetota > Actinomycetes > Kitasatosporales > Streptomycetaceae > Kitasatospora > Kitasatospora sp. NPDC059648. The sequence continues at coordinate 59,086 of NZ_JBHWDU010000024.1, forward strand.
GGCGCCAGGTCGTCCGCGCCCTCGCCCAGACCGATCAGCTTGACCGGTACGCCCAGCTCGCGCTGCACCGCGACCACGATGCCGCCCTTGGCGGTGCCGTCCAGCTTGGTCAGCACGATGCCGCTGATGTCCACCACCTCGGCGAACACCCGGGCCTGGATCAGGCCGTTCTGACCGGTGGTGGCGTCCAGCACCAGCAGCACCTCGTCCACCGGGCCGTGCTTCTCGACGACCCGCTTGACCTTGCCCAGCTCGTCCATCAGGCCGGTCTTGGTGTGCAGTCGGCCCGCGGTGTCGATCAGCACGGTGTCCGCGGCCTCGGCGATGCCCTCCTTGACCGCGTCGAAGGCGATCGAAGCCGGGTCGCCGCCCTCCGGGCCGCGCACGGTGCGCGCACCGACCCGCTCGCCCCAGGTCTGCAGCTGGTCCGCGGCGGCGGCCCGGAAGGTGTCGGCCGCGCCGAGCACCACCTTGCGGCCGTCGGCGACCAGCACCCGGGCCAGCTTGCCGGTGGTGGTGGTTTTGCCGACGCCGTTGACGCCGACGACCAGGACCACGGCCGGGCCCTCCTCGTGCTTGGTCGAGCGGACGGTGCGGTCGGCGTCCTTGCCGACCAGCTCGACCAGCTCCTCGCGCAGCAGGCCGCGCAGCTCGTCCGGCGTGCGGGTGCCGAGCACCTTCACCCGGGTGCGCAGCCGCTCGACCAGCTCCTGGGTGGGGGCGACGCCGACGTCCGCGGTGAGCAGGGTCTCCTCGATCTCCTCCCAGGTGTCCTCGTCCAGGTGCTCGCGGGAGAGCAGCGAGAGCAGGCCCTTGCCGAGCGAGTTCTGCGAGCGGGAGAGCCGGGAGCGCAGCCGGACCAGCCGGCCGGCGGTGGGCTCGGGGACCTCGATGGCGGGCGCCACCTCGGCCTCGGCCGGAGCCTCGATCTCGACGGCCTCGACGGCCTCGGGGGCCTCCGGGACCTCCGGGACCTCGGGGGCCTCGGGAAGCGGCACCTCCTCGACGGTGCGGCGCGGCTCCTCGGTCGGCGGCGCGGCCTCCTCGCCGACCTGGGGCTCCTGCGGGGTCTTCGGCGCCGTGATGACCGGCGCCTGCGACTTCGGGGGCAGCTGCTGGCGTCGTCTGCCGGAAACGACGAGGCCCGCGATCGCGCCGATGGCGACCACGGCGATGACTACGGCAAGGATCACGTATTCCATAACTGCTCCAGTATCGGTGACCGGAGCCGTTCCGGACCGCAGCCGGGCCTAGCCCGTCACCGTACGGACGCCCGAACGCCGCCGTTCCTCGTGCTCTCCCCAGCCTGGCGGCCGGGAGGTGCCCCCACCCGCAGTCGCTGGCTGATCACCTGGGAGATCCCGTCGCCCTTCATGGTCACGCCGTACAGCGCGTCGGCGGACTCCATGGTCAGCTTCTGGTGGGTGATCACGATCAGCTGGGAGCTCTCCCGCAGCTCCTCCATGATCCCGACCAGCCGGCGCAGGTTGGTCTCGTCCAGGGCCGCCTCCACCTCGTCCATGACGTAGAACGGGCTGGGCCGGGCCTTGAAGATCGCCACCAGCAGGGCCACCGCGGTCAGCGAGCGCTCGCCGCCGGAGAGCAGCGACAGCCGCTTGACCTTCTTGCCCGGCGGCCGGGCCTCCACCTCGACCCCGGTGGTGAGCATGTTGTCCGGGTCGGTCAGCACCAGCCGCCCCTCGCCGCCCGGGAAGAGCCGGGCGAAGACGCCCTCGAACTGGGCGGCGGTGTCGTGGTAGGCCGAGGTGAACAGCTGCTCGACCCGCTGGTCGACGTCCCGGACGATGTCCAGCAGGTCGCGCCGGCTGCGCTTGAGGTCGTCCAGTTGCTCGCCGAGGAACTGGTGGCGCTCCTCCAGCGCGGCGAACTCCTCCAGTGCCAGCGGGTTGACCTTGCCGAGCTGCTGGTACGCCTTCTCGGCGGCCGTCAGCCGCTTCTCCTGCTCGGCCCGGACGTACGGGTACGGCTTCCCCGGCTCCTGCCCCTCCTCAGGGGTGGACGGCGGGACGGGCTGGTCCGGCCCGTACGAGGCCAGCAGCTCGCCCCCGTCGATGCCGAACTCCTCCAGCGCGCGGGCCTCCAGCTGTTCGATCCGCAGCCGCTTCTCCGCCCGCAGCACCTCGTCCCGGTGCCCGGCATCGACCAGCTTGTCCAGCTCCTCCTTGAGACCGCGACCGTGCTCGCGGTGCTCCCGCAGCTCGGTCTCCCGCTCCGCGAGCGCCTGCTCGACGGCCGCGCGCCCGGCGTCGGCGCGGGCCAGCGACACCTCCAGGCAGGCCAGCAGCTGCCGGGCGCCCGCCGCGACGGCGTTCGCCACCCGGGCGTCGTGCTCGGCGCGCCGGCGACGCTCGGCGGCCCGGGCGCGCGCCTCGCGTTCGGCCCGGGCGGCCCGGTCCAGCTGGTCGGCCCGGCCGACCAGGGCACGGACCCGCTCCTCGTGGGTGCGCACCGCGAGCCGGGCCTCCAGTTCGGCCTGCCGAGCGGCGGAGGCCGCCTCGGCGAGGCGCTGCTGCTCGGCCCGGTCCGGCTCGTCCTCCCCCGCGTCGGCCGACTCCTCGGCCACCGCCAGCCGTTCGGCCAGCTCCTCGGCGGCGGCGAGAAGTTCGGCCAGGCCCTGCTCGGCCCGGGCGGCGGCGGCCGCCAGCCGCTCGGCCTCCCCGGCGGCGGCGCGGGCCTGGCCGCCGAGCCGGCCGAGGGCGCCCGCGACCTGGGCCCGGTCCTTCTCCGCCTGCCGCCGCAGCTCGCCGAGACGCTCGACCTCGGCCGCCGACTCCCGCCGCAGTTCGGTGAGTTCGACCAGCCGCTCGGCCGACTCGACGCAGCGCACGGTGAGTTCGTCGATCGCCCGGGCCGCCTGGTCCACCGCCGCCTGGGTCTCCAGCAGGCTGGGAGCGCCTCCGGAGCCGCCCTGGGCGAAGCCGGCACCGAGCCGGTCGCCCTCGGCGGTGACGGCGGACAGCCCGGGGCGTTCGGCGACCAGCCGCAGGGCGTGGTCCAGGTCCGCGACCACCGCCACCCCGGCCAGCCGGTGGCGCACGGCGGCGATCAACTCGGCCGGACCGTCCACCAGTTCGGCGGCCCAGCGGGCTCCAGCTGGCAACTCGCCGTTGTCGCGCGGGACTTCCGGCGCGCCCGCGACCAACAGCGCGGCCCGCCCGGCGTCCTGGGCGCGCAGCAGCCGCAGCGCCGCTGCTGCGGCGTCCGGAGAGTCGACGGCCACCGCGTCGGCGGCCGCCCCGAGCGCGGCGGCGACCGGCACCTCGTACCCGGTCTCGATACGCAGCAGCGCGGCGGCCGGCCCGAGCAGCCCGGTCAGCCGCTCCCCCGCGTCCAGCAGGGCACCGGTGCCGTCCTTGCGGCGCAGCCCGAGCGAGAGCGCCTCGTGCCGCGCGGTGAGCCCGGCCCGCTCGCGCTCGACCGCCCCGGCCTCGTCCCGGGCGGCGGCCAGTTCCCGTTCGACCTCGGCCAGCCGGGCCCGGGCCTGCCGGTGCCCGGCCTCGGCCTGCTCGTCCTCCCCGGCCAGGCCGTCCACCTGCTGCTGGAGCTCGTCCAGTTCGCCCTGAGCGGCCTCGGCCCGCAGCAGCGCCTCGTCTCTGGCCTCGGTGAGTCGGCCGATCTCGGCCTCGGCCGAGCCGGCCCGGGAGCGGGCGGCGGCCGCCTGCCCCTGCAGCCGGGCCAGTCCCTCGCGGCGGTCCGCGATGGCCCGGGCGGCGTCCCGCAGCCGGCGTTCCTCGGCGGCCAGCCCGCGCTCCAGCTCGCCCTTGCGTTCGACGGCCTCGGCCAGCGCGTACTGGGCCTCCTCCAGCGCCTCGGCGAGGGCGGCCTCCTCCTCGCGGACCCGCTCGGCCTCCCGTTCCAGCTCCTCCGGGTCCCGGCCGCGCCGCTCCTCGGCCGTGCCGCCGGCGACGGCGTGCCGGGCCCGGGCCTCGGCCAGCCCGACCGTGCCGCGGGTGCGTTCGGCGAGCGCGGAGAGCCGGTACCAGGTCTGTCGGGCCGCCTCCAGGCTCGGGCCGAGCTGCTGGACCTGCGCCTCCAGGACCCGCTCGCGCTGCACCGCGCGGGCCAGTTCCTGTTCGACGGTGGTGCGGCGAAGCCGCAGCGCGAGCTCGTCGGCGACCTCGGCCTCGACGGCCCGGCGGAGGGTGAGCAGGTCGTCGGCGAGCAGCCGCAGCCGGGCGTCGCGCAGGTCGGCCTGGATGCCGGCGGCACGGCGGGCGATCCGGGCCTGCCGGCCGAGCGGCCCGAGCTGGCGGCGCAGTTCGCCCACCAGGTCCTGGACTCGGTTGAGGTTGGCCTGCATCGCGTCCAGCTTCCGCAGCGCCTTCTCCTTGCGCTTGCGGTGCTTGAGGACGCCGGCCGCCTCCTCGATGAAGGCACGCCGGCCCATCGGGTCGGCGTGCAGGACGGAGTCGAGCTGGCCCTGTCCGACGATGACGTGCATCTCGCGGCCGATGCCGGAGTCGGAGAGCAGTTCCTGGATGTCCAGCAGGCGGCAGGTCTCGCCGTTGAGGGCGTACTCGCTGCCGCCGTTGCGGAACATGGTCCGGGTGATCGTCACCTCGGCGTAGTCGATCGGCAGGGCGCCGTCGCTGTTGTCGATGGTGAGGCTGACCTCGGCGCGGCCGAGAGGGGCGCGCCCGCTGGTCCCGGCGAAGATGACGTCCTCCATCTTGCCGCCGCGCAGCGACTTGGCCCCCTGCTCGCCCATCACCCAGGACAGCGCGTCCACCACGTTGGACTTGCCGGAGCCGTTCGGCCCGACCACGCAGGTGATGCCCGGCTCGAAGCGGAGGGTGGTACTGGAGGCGAAGGACTTGAATCCGCGCAGCGTCAGACTCTTCAGGTGCACGCGGCCGGTCTCCTCAATCGCTCACGACGGGAACCGACTGTATCCGGAGTCCGACACGACGAAGGGACGCCACATCAGGGCGTCCCTTGCAAAGCTGCGTCCCTTTCGGGGCGGCTCAGTGCACAGCGGCGTCGATCTGTGAGGACCGGGAGCGGGGCTCAGGTCAGAGCCGGCTCCCGCTGATCCAGATCGATGCTGTTGAGCAGCGAGTGCTCGCCAGCGACAGCGGTCAGAGCGTCGTTCTCAGCCTGCATCCGAAGGAGCTCGGCTTCAAGGTCCTGGACGCGCTGCTGAAGCCGCCGCATCTCGGAGAGCATTCGCGGGTCGGGGCCGCCGACGTACCCGAGAAGCGCCTTTGCCATGATGAATGGTCCTCCACGCTGAGTGACCGAACCGGAACGGTACAGGTCTAGGGGGAAGGGGGACGCACGCGCGGCGCGCACCCGGAGTGCTGGCTGGGCACTACGGCACAACCACCGTGAGCTGGGCTCACGAGGGCATGCGCCTGCCGGAGAACGCGATCGTGTGCGCGGGCTTCAAGCGTCTCACCAAAGACGGTACGGGTCAACACGATCACCGCACGCTACCGCGCCCCTGTCACCTGCCCGGCGGTGTCGTCACGCCTGGGGGTCTCGGGCCCGGGTCCACCACGTGCTCGTGGATCATCGTTCGATGCGGAGTCAACCACGAGTCTGCCCGAATGGCAACCGTATGACACCGGCGGTTGCCGATCATTTCCGCGAGGCTCCGGCGTGGGGCCTGGAAACCGGGGCTCAGCGGATCTCGAAACCGTCGTAACCTGCGCCGACGGCGGTCCAGATCTCGGTCACACCGCTCACCGCACCGGGCGTGTCGGGGCCGCGCAGCAGGGCCAGCAACAGCTCGCAGTCGGCGGCCAGGCCCTCGGCCACCACCTGGACCCGGCCGTCGCCGAGGTTGCTGGCGTAGCCGGTCAGGCCGATCTCCAGCGCCCTCGCCCTGGTCCACCAGCGGAACCCGACCTGCTGGACCCTTCCCCGGACCCAGGCGGTCACCCGGACCGGTTCATCACTGTGGGCATCGCGACCGTGCATGCCCCGACCCTAGGGCCTGTCCGGTCACGGCTCCACCGGGCCCCCGACCGTCCGGCCGGGGTGTGGACCCGGCGTGCGGCTCGCCGCCGTGGGCCTCCGGGCGCAGGTGCGGCAGACCCGGGCCGGACGAAGGGGCGGTTGCCGCAGACCAGCTCGCGCACAGACCAGCTCGCGCACAGACCAGTTCGCGCCCCGCCGGCAGCGCCCCCTTCTCACCGGCCACCTGCAGTGCCACCCGTCGCCCGGCCCCGCCCGAGGACTGCGAACGGCCCCGCCGGAGGAACCGGCGGGGCCGTCGGATCAGGCTCGGATCAGCGGATCACCAATCGTCGCCACCGCCGCCGAAGTCTCCGCCGCCGCTCCAGTCGCTGCCGCTGAAGTCGGCGGCGTTGAAGTCGGCCCCGGTGTAGTCGCCGCCCTCGTACTGGTCCTGGTAGCCGCCGTGGCCGCCGTGGCCGCCGTCCATCATCGGCGCCGCGGCGTAGGCCGGGCTGCTCATCATCGAGCCGAGCATGGTGCCGACCAGCAGGCCCGGCAGCAGACCGCCGCCGCCGAAGCCGCTGTAGTAGCCGCCCGCGTACGGCGCGTAGGCCGGGCCGGCGTTCCAGTACGGCTGCGGGCCGTGCTCGGTGTCGACGGTGCGCACCGCCGGGTCGAGGCCGGCCGCCACCCGGTCCGCGTCGGCCTGGCAGACCGGAACGGGACGGGCGGAGCCGCCGACCGGGGCCCAGTCGACGTCCTTGACGGACGGGCCGTGCCGCGGGTCCATGAAGCACGGGGGACGGCGCTCGGGCAGCGGGCGCTTCTCACGCCGGGCCGCCAGGGTGGCCAACTGGAACCGGCCGTCCTCGATCGCCTCGGTGACCTGCTTGACGTCCTCGGGCTTCCTCGCCTCGCCCATCAGCCGCTTGGACTTCTCGTAGGAGTCCAGCGCGTGGCTGTAGTCGGTGCGCTGGGCGTCGTCCGCGTCGGGGGCGCCCGGGTTGAAGTCGAGCCGTTCCAGCTCCACGCCGAAGGCGGTGATGTCCTCGTCCACCACGCGGCGCAGCTGCTCCAGCTCGGCGCGGGCCTGCTCCTCCTTGCGCTTCTTGGCGCGGCGGAAGAGGAAGAAGACGCCGGCACCGGCTAGGGCCACCAGCGCGACCGGGATGACGACCCAGGCGATCGAGGTGCTGTGGTTGACGCCGGTGCCCTTGGTCTGCGGGGCGGCCTGGTCGACGAAGTCGTTCAGGGTGGCGTCGATGTCGCCCTTGTCGGCGCGGGAGACGGCGCCCCCGATCCGGTCCGCGACGCCGGCGCCCATCGCGCCGCGGTCGGAGCGGGCCATGAAGCCGCTGGTGCCGCGCCACACGCCGTAGACGCCGTCGATGCCCACCAGGGTGCGCAGGTCCGTGAGGACGGTGTCCTTGTTGGCGGCGTCGGGGACGACCGCGATGAAGATCGGCTTGTCGGCCTTCTCGATCTTCTTGGTCAGCGCGTCCGCCTGGGCCTGACTGAAGCGGTCCTGCATCGTGGGGGCGACGTAGACCTGGCCCTTCTTCAGAGTGGCCGCGGCGTCGCTCAGCCCGCCGGCGGCAGAGGCCGCGGGGGCGAACAGCATCAGCAGCCCGAGCAGCGCCGCCACCAGGGCAAGTGGCCCGGCGCCCCGGGAACGTCGTGCAAGGGTTCTCATGTCCCCGACGCTACCGTGACCGGCGGCAGAGCACGGCATACCCTTCGCATACTGGTTGTGACAAGATTCCCCGCCGTCCGCCGGGTCGGCTCCCCTCCTCGCGGATGAGATTTCCCCGGGTGAACCCTGAGACGGCTGGGAGGCGGGAACCGCGGGTGGCGGCCGGACGTACGTCCCGGCGGGCGCGGGCGGTTGGGGGGCGGCCGAGCGGGGCGGCCGAGGGGGCGTCCCGACGCTACCGCGCGAACGGGCACACTGGACCCGGACCGCCGGTCCATTGCCTTTTCTTGACCCAACCCGATCGGAGCGCTCGGTGATCATCGGCCTCGTCACGGCCGTGGCGGCATCCGCCTGCTACGGCACCGGCTCGGTCCTGCAGGCCGTCGGATCCCGCCGCTCGGCCCGGGAGGAGGCGGCCAAGGGCGCCACCACCTCGACCACCGAACACGGCGGGCCGAGCCTGTCCTCCACCGCCAAGGCCGCCGTCACCTGGGAGTTCATCCTCGGCACGGTGCTCGATCTGATCGGCTTCGGGCTCGGAGCGCTGGCCGCCCGTCTGCTGCCGCTGTTCCTCTCCCAGACCATCATCAGCGCCAACCTGGTGATCACCGCGGTGCTGAGCATCAAGCTGCTGGGCATCCGGCTCAAGCAGCTGGAGTGGGCCTCCATCGGCGTGCTCTGCTCGGCGCTGGTGCTGCTGGCCGTCTCGGCCGGCCCCGAGGGCGGCCACCACGCGTCGACGGCCTTCCACTGGGGCCTGCTGGTCATCACCACCGTGCTGCTGGCCGGCGGCAGCCTGCTGGTGCGCCGGATGGGGTCCAAGGGTGCGATCGTCGCCGGTCTGCTCTCCGGTCTCGGCTTCGGCGCCCTGGGCGTCGGCGTGCGGATCCTGGACGGCCTCGACCCCTTCCAGCTCGGCACGCTGCTCTCCGACCCGGCGCTGTACGCCGTCCTGATCGGCGGCCTCGGCGGCATGTACGTGCACACCGTGGCGCTGCAGATCGGGTCGGTCAACGGCGCCACCGCCGCGCTGGTGGTCGGCGAGACGGTGCTGCCCGGCGTGGTCGGCGTGCTCTGGCTCGGGGACTCCTCCAAGGCGGGCATGGGCTGGCTCGGCGTGGTCGGCTTCCTGCTCGCCGTGGTCTCGGCGGTAGGCGTCGCCTACTTCGGCCAGAGCGACCACGGCGCCCTGGGCGAGGCGGCCGCCGACCACCCGGAGCTCGCCCACAAGTAGCGCGGCCCCTCGGCCCCCGCCGCTCAGCCCCCGCCGCGCGGCCGCGGCACGGGCTGGCAGCGGGGGCAGAAGTAGCTGGAACGGTTCATCCAGGCGGCCCGCCGGATCGCGGTGCCACAACGGCGGCAGGGCTCGTGCTCCCGGCCGTAGGCGTCGAGGTCCCGGGAGAAGTAGCCGCTCTCGCCGTTCACGTTGACGTACAGGCTGTCGAAGCTGGTGCCGCCCACGGCCAGCGCCGCCGTCATCACGTCCCGGGCGTTGGCCAGCAGCAGCGCGGCCTGCGGGCGCGTGACGGTCGCGGTCGGCCGGTCGTAGTGCAGCCTGGAGCGCCACAGCGCCTCGTCGGCGTAGATGTTGCCGACGCCGCTGATCAGGGTCTGGTCGAGCAGCGCGCGTTTGACGGTGGTGCGCCTGGCGCGCAGCGCGGCCACGAAGGCCGCGTCGTCGAAGCGCGGGTCGAGCGGGTCGCGGGCGATGTGCGCGATGGAGACGGGCGTGCCCTCCGGGTCGCCCTCCTCGGCCTCCTCGACGGCCAGGCCGCCGAAGGTCCGCTGGTCGACGAAGCGCAGCTCGCGCCCGCCGTCGGTGAAGCGGAGCCGGACCCGCAGGTGGGTCTCGTCCGGTGCCGACGGGTCCTGGACGAGGAGTTGGCCGCTCATCCCGAGGTGGCCGATCAGCGAGAAGCCCGTACCGCTGCCGCCGAGCGGCACCCAGAGGTACTTGCCGCGGCGCTGGGCGGTGCCGAGGGTGGTGCCGGTCAGCCGGGCCGTGAAGTCGGCGGCGCCGGCCGGCTGGCGGCGCACCGCGCGCGGGTGCAGCACCTGGACGTCGCCGACGGTCCGCCCGGCGACCCAGTTCGCCAGACCGCGGCGGACGACCTCGACCTCGGGGAGTTCGGGCACGGGAAGGGGCCTCCTGCTTCGAAGGGATCGGCAGGAGTGAAGGCTACTTCTTCGTCAGGCGCCCGCGGGCAGCCGGTCGGCGTACTTCTCCTTGATCGCACGCCAGGCGCTCTCGGCGGCCTTCTGCTCGGCTTCCTTCTTCGAGCGGCCGATGCCGCTTCCGAAGTCCTCGCCGGCCACCCGGGCCGCCGCGGTGAAGGTCTTCTCGTGGTCCGGGCCGGACTCCATGACCACGTACTCGGGCACTCCGATGCCCACCGAGGCGGTGAGCTCCTGGAGGCTGGTCTTCCAGTCCAGGCCTGCGCCCAGCTGAGAGGACTCCTCGATCAGCGGGTCGAACAGCCGGTGGACGAACTCGGTCGCCGCCTCCAGACCGCGGTCCAGGTAGATGGCCCCGATCACGGCCTCGACGGTGTCGGCGAGGATCGACGACTTGTCGCGGCCGCCGGTGCCCTCCTCGCCCTTGCCGAGCCGGATGAACGCGCCGAGGTCCAGACCCCGGCCGACGTCCGCGAGCGCGCGGGAGTTGACGACCGCGGCGCGCAGCTTGGCGAGCGTGCCCTCCGGGACGTCCGGGTGGACGCGGTAGAGGGTGTCGGTCACCACGAGGCCCAGCACCGAGTCGCCGAGGAACTCCAGGCGCTCGTTGGTGGGCAGACCACCGTTCTCGTACGCGTACGAGCGGTGGGTCAGGGCACGTACCAGAAGGGCGCGCTCAAGCGTGTACCCGAGGCGCCCTTCCAGGACGTCGTATTCGGTCGAAGCCGGCCCGCCGGCCTTGCCGCTGCCCGAAGAACCCTTCGAGGCAGAGGACGCCTTGCGGGTGGAGTTACCGTCCGACATCGATCCGTGCACCCCGCCGATCAGACCGAGAGGACCTGGCGACGGTTGTACGTGCCGCAGCTCGGGCACGCGATGTGGCCCAGCTTCGGCTCGTGGCAGCGGTCGCACGCCACGAGGGCCGGAACGACGGCCTTCCAGTTGGACCGGCGGTGGCGCGTGTTGCTGCGCGACATCTTCCGCTTCGGAACAGCCACGGCTACTTCTCCTGGTTCTCGGCGAGACCCTCACGGGTGTCGCTGTTCTTGATTCCCCGCCGCAGATCAGCGGCTTCGCCACGGGCCTCGTCGCCGGAGTCGGCGGAGAGTCCCTGCAGAGCCGCCCACCGGGGGTCGACGGCGTCGTGGTGGTGCGCCGGGTCGTCGCTCAGGCGCGCTCCGCACTCGGAGCACAGGCCCAGGCAGTCTTCCTGGCACACCGGCTGCAGCGGCAGTGCGAGCACCACCGCGTCACGCAGCACCGGCCGGAGGTCGAAGAAGTCGCCCTCCAGACGGTAAGTCTCTTCTTCCGAGTCCTCGTCGAGGTCCTCGGTCCCGGTGGTCCGGGCGCGGTGACGCTCGTCGGACTCCGGGTAGTAGTACAGCTCCTGGAAGTCCACGTCGACGTCGAACTCGACGGGCTCCAGGCACCGGACGCACTCGCCCTCGACGTGGGCTTCGGCGGTGCCGGTGACCAGCACGCCCTCGACCACGGACTCCAGGCGGAGCTCCAGCTCGATCGGGCTCTTCTCCGGGACGCCGATCACGTCGATGATCCCGAAGCCCTCGGGGGCCTCCAGGGTCCGGCTCACCTTGCGCATCGCGCCCGGACGACGGCCCAGCTCGTGCGTGTCGAACACGAGGGGGTCGCGGTGGTCGAGGCGGTTCAAGGTGTCCTGACTTCCATAGGAATCAACGCTGTGGTCCCCATCACCAGTCGACCTTGCGCGGGCAAGCCGACAGCCGGACATGGGGATGCCGGAGTGGTCAGACTACCGGAGTCTCCCGCCAGGCCCAACTTCGGGCCCGTCAGGAGACTCCCGCCCGGCCCCCCCGGGGTTGCTCAGCGGCCGCCGAGCTCCCGCAGCCGGGTCATGTCGATCATGCTGGTGTCGAAGAAGCTGGTCTCGTCCAGGCCCTGCTGCTGCGGCGGCACGGCCGGGGGCAGGGCGGGCTGCTGCGGGTAGTTGTAGCCGTCGTACGGCTGGGCCGCGTAGCCGTCCTGCTGCTGCGGATAGCCGTAGCCGCCCTGCTGCTGGCCCTGGTGCTGCTGGCCCTCGTAGTGGGGCTGCTGCTGCGGGTAGCCGCCCTGCTGGTGGCCCCATTGGGTGTTGTACGGATCGCCCTGGACGGCCGGGTCGAAGCCGCCGCCGTACACCTCGGCGTACTGCCCGACCTGGTGCTGCCCGGTCTGGTGCCCGCCGTCGTGGGGCTGCCCGCCCTGGTGCTGGGCGGCGGCCGCGTACTGGTCGGCACCGGGGGCCTGCCAGCCGGCCGCGTCCGGGGTCTGCTCGGGCCAGGTCTGCTGCTGCGGGACGTCCTCGCGGTACCAGGCGATGTCGGAGCCGTCGGCCTCGGCCTCCGCGGCGAAGCCGGCGGCCACCGCCTCGGCGCGCTCCTTGGCCTGCTGGGCCTCGTCGGCGGCGGCCAGGTACGCACCCAGCTCATCGATCGGCTTCTTGCCGAGCAGCTTGTCGCGGCCCTTGCCGACCGCCTCCAGGGTGGCGCTGAGCACGTTCTCCAGGGTGGCCAGCTTCACGTCGACGTACTCGTCGACCTCGGGGCTCGGGCTGGTCCGCTGCGGCCGGAACTCCTCGCCGTCGCTCTCGCCCTCGGCCTCGAAGGCGCCGGCGTCGCCGCGCAGCTTGGTCCGGCCGCGGCCGACCGCGCCGAGCGTCTTGGTCAGCACGACCTCGAAGTTGGCGAGCTTGCTGTCCACGTAGTCGTCGGCCTCGGCGCGCTGGGTCTCGACGTCGGCGCGGGCCTCGGCCAGGATCCGGTCGGCCTCGGCCTGGGCCCGGCGGACCACCTCGGTGTCGGAGATCAGCGAACCGCGCTCGGCGTGCGCACCCTGGATGATCCGGTCCGCCTCGGCCTGGGCGCCGGCCACCACCTGCTCGTGGTCGGCCATCACCGACTGGGCCTGGGCGAGTTCGGCGGGCAGGGCCGCCTTGAGGTCGTTGAGCAGGCCGATCAGTTCGGCCCGGTTCACCACGCAGGAGGCCGACATCGGCATCGAGCGGGCGTTCTCGACCGCCGCCACGATCTCGTCGACCTTGTTCTGCACGTCCACGGGGCTTCGTCTTTCCGTGTGCCGCCGACGGTCCGGCGGAGGCAGGCCCGGCGCGGTGGACCTCACCGCAGGGCAGGAATACAGACTTTACGGCCCCCGTGCGGCGACCTCACAACGCCTGAGCCGATCCCGCCTCCGCGTCCGCGGACAAACAGTGACGAACCAGCAGAAAAGGACGAACCCCGCAGTCCGGCCCCGCCGCTCCCCCTACTGCTCGGCCTTGCGCTCCGCGATCCGCTCGACCAGCCGGCGGTGCACCGTCTCGGGCAGTAGGTGCGAGACGTCGCCGCCGTACGAGGCGACCTCCTTGACCAGCGTCGAGGAGAGGAAGCTGTACGTCGGGGAGGTCGGCAGGAACAGCGTCTCCACGCCGGTCAGGCCGTGGTTCATCTGGGCCATCTGCAGCTCGTAGTCGAAGTCGCTGACCGCGCGCAGGCCCTTGATGATCGCGGGGATGCCGCGCTCCCGGCAGAAGTCCACCAGCAGGCCGTGGTGCGACTCGACCACCACGTTCCCGAACTGGGCGGTGACCTCCTCGATCAGGGCGATCCGCTCCTCGATGGTGAACATGCCCTGCTTGTTCCGGTTGATCAGGACCGCGACATGCACCACGTCGTAGAGCTTCGAGGCCCGCTCGATGACTTCGAGGTGGCCGTTGTGGATCGGGTCGAACGAACCGGGGCAGACGGCTCGGCGCATGGCGTGTGTGCTCCCTCGTGGGGTGACGGCTGCTGCGGGCCGCGGCCCGCTACTCGTGATCGCTGGCCTCGGCGGCGGCGCGACCGTACCAGAGCGTGCCCTCGCCGTAACGGCGCGAGCGCAGCACCTCGAAGCCCTCGGGCCAGCCGAACTCGCCGCCACGGGTGCTGCGCTCCACGGTGACGAGTGCGTCCTCCGCGAGCCAGCCCCCAGCCGACAGTGTGATCAGCATCTCGCGCACCTCCGCGTCCGTCACGGCATACGGCGGGTCGAGGAAGACCAGGTCGTAGGGGGCCTGCGGAGGCGGCCCGGCGATCACCTTCTCCGCCTTGGCGGCCCGCACCTCGGCGCCCGGCAGGCCGATCGTCCGGACGTTCTCCCGGATCACCCGGGCCGCCTGGCCGTCCGCCTCGACCAGCAGGACGTGCTCGGCGCCGCGCGACAGCGCCTCCAGGCCGACCGCGCCCGAGCCGCCGAACAGGTCCAGCATCCGGGCCCCGTGCAGGGTGCCGCGGAAGGCCTCCAGCGTGGAGAACATCGCCTCCCGGGCCTTGTCGGAGGTCGGACGGGTGCCCCGGCCGGGCGGTACGGCCAGCCGGCGGCCGCCGGCCGACCCGGCGATCACGCGGGTCATGGTGGTGGAAGGTCCTTTCGTCGCTGCCCGACCACGCTATCCCGCCCCGAGCCGAAGGGGCGCGCCGGTGCCGAAAGGGAGAAGCGAGGGAGCGACGGAGGAGCAAGGGAGCGCCGACCGTCGACACCGGGTCCGAGCGCCCCGGAGGCGAGCGGGCGAGCAGCGGGTCCCGAGCCGAAGGGGCGCGCCGGTACCGAAAGGGAGAAACGAGGGAGCGACGGAGGAGCGAGGGAGCGCCGACCGTCGACACCGGGTCCGAGCGCCCCGGAGGCGAGCGGGCGAGCAGCAGGCCCCGAAGCCCCACCGGTGGAGCGGCGGGGCCCCGGGGGTCAGCGCGTCAGCTCGCCTCGGAGCCCGCCGACTGGGCCGGGACCGCCGCGCCGAGCAGGGCCGGCGAGGCGTAGCGGGACCAGGACAGGCAGCCGTCGGGCGGGCAGAACTCGGGGCGGCGCGGGTCGTGCCCGAGCTCGCGCAGCTTGGTCCGGACGGAGTCGGGGGTGCGGCCGAAGCGGGCGGCGATCCGGGCGACGGTCTCGCCGTCGTGGAAGCGCCGGACCAACTCCTCCTCGTGCTGCGGCACCCAGGGGGCGCCGTGGCCGGGGTACAGCTCGCGCAGCACGTCGCGGTCGGGGATGGGCTCGGAGACGTCGGCGACGATCGCCAGCGCCCGCAGCGCGCGGTTCAGCGCGATCCGCAGCGAGGCGACGTCCTCGACCGGCAGGCGGAGCCTGCCGGAGGCGAGCGGCGTGGCGGCCGCCCCCTCGCGCCAGCCGGCCAGGGTGAGGGTGACCTCGCGGTCGTCGTCGCTGGCGAGTTCGATCCGGAAGACCTTGTCGCCCAGCGGGAGCTCGTTGAGATGACGGAATGCCATGGCAGGACCCCCAAGTGTCGCGCCAGGTACGCACCTTGAGGGTGCGCCCTGAACAACTACATTCTCTCGCGGGGGTCTGACAGTCCGGCCTCGCCGAGGCCGCTCAGCCCTTCTCCATGTAGGCCGCGCGGTCCTCGTCGAGCAGGCTCTCCAGCGCGGTGCGCAGCTCCGGGTGGGCGGCCAGGTCCGGGTCCTCGGCGACCAGCCGGGTGGCCTCGGTCCGGGCGGTGAGGATGACCTCCTCGTCCTCCAGCACCGAGAGCACCTTGAGCGAGGACTTCACCCCGGACTGCGCCTGGCCCAGCACATCGCCCTCGCGGCGCTGTTCGAGGTCGATCCGGGAGAGCTCGAAACCGTCCAGGGTGCCGGCCACCGCGTCCAGCCGGCCCCGGGCGGCGCTGCCCCCGGGCATCTCGCTGACCAGCAGGCACAGGCCCGCCGCGCTGCCCCGGCCGACCCGGCCGCGCAGCTGGTGGAGCTGGGAGACGCCGAAGCGGTCGGCGTCCATGATGACCATCACGGTGGAGTTGGGGACGTTCACGCCGACCTCGATGACGGTGGTGGCGACCAGGACGTCCACCTCCCCCGCCGCGAACCGGCGCATCACCTCGTCCTTGGCCTCCGGGGCGAGCCGGCCGTGCAGGATCTCCACCCGCAGGCCGCTCAGCGGTCCCCTCACGAGCATCTCGGCGGTCTCCACCACCGAGAGCGGGGGCCGCCGTTCGTCGCTCGCGGCGCCGGCGTCCGCGACCTCCTCGAAGTCCTCCTCGGCCGCCCTGCGCTTCTTCCTGCCGTCCTTCGCCGGGGCGGCCGGCTCCTCGTCCCCGATCCGGGGGCAGACCACGTACGCCTGGTGGCCCTTGCCGACCTCCTCCCGGACCCGCTCCCATGCCCGGGTGAGGAAGTTGGGCTTCTCCAGCGCGGGCACGACGTGGGTGGAGATCGGCGAGCGGCCGGCCGGCAGCTGGTCCAGGACGGAGGTCTCCAGGTCCCCGAAGACGGTCATCGCGACGGTGCGCGGGATCGGGGTGGCGGTCATCACCAGCAGGTGCGGCGGCTGCTCGCCCTTGGCGCGCAGCGCGTCCCGCTGCTCGACGCCGAAGCGGTGCTGCTCGTCCACCACGACCAGGCCGAGGTCCTGGAACTGGACCTTGTCCTCGATCAGCGCGTGGGTTCCGATGGCGATCCCGGCGTCCCCGCAGGCCATGTCCAGCAGCGCCTGGCGGCGGGCCGGGACGCCCATCGAGCCGGTCAGCAGCACCACCCGGGTGCCGAGGTCGGAGCCGCCGAGCATGCCGCCCTCGGCGAGGTCGCCCATCATCTCGACGATCGAGCGGTGGTGCTGCTGGGCGAGCACCTCGGTGGGCGCGAGCAGGACGGCCTGGCCGCCGGCGTCCACCACGGCGAGCATGGCACGCAGCGCGACCAGGGTCTTGCCGGAGCCGACCTCGCCCTGGAGCAGCCGGTGCATCGGGTGCTCGGTCGCCAGGTCGGCGGCGATCTCGGCGGAGACCTTCCGCTGGCCCTCGGTGAGGGTGAACGGCAGCCGGGCGTCGAAGGCGTCCAGCAGTCCGCCCGCACGGGCCCTGCGCGGCTTGGCGGGCAGGGCGGAGTCGGCGGCCCGGCGCTGCGCGAGGGCGACCTGGAGGACGAAGGCCTCGTCCCAGCGCAGCCGGCTCTGGGCGCGTTCGCGGTCGGCCTGGCTGCGCGGGCGGTGGATCAGCTCTAGCGCCTCGGGCAGCGGGATCAGGTCGTGCCGCTCGCGCAGTTCGGCGGGCAGCGGCTCGCCGACGTCGCCGAGGTGCTTGGTGAGCGCGGTCTCGATGCAGATGGACAGCTTCCAGCTGGGCATCTGCGCGCTGGCGCCGTACACCGGGATGAGACGGCCGGCGAACTGCTCGGCCGCGTCCGAACCGGCGTCCTCGTCGAGCAGCTGGTAGTCGGGCGAGACCAGCTGGCGGGTGCGGTTGAAGACGCCGACCTTGCCCGCGAACAGGCCCTGGGCGCCGGCCCTGAGCTCCTTCTGCCGCCAGCCTTGGTTGAAGAAGACCAGCGAGAGCCGGCTGCGGCCGTCGGTGACGACGACCTCCAGCCGGTCGCCCTTGCGGCCGCGGAAGGGGATCAGGGTGACCTTCTCGATCCGGGCCAGCACCGTGACGTGCTCGTCGGTCTCCAGCTCGTCCAGGCTGGTGAGCTGGCCGCGTTCGACGTAGCGGCGCGGGTAGTGGTGCAGCAGGTCCCCGACCGTGCGCAGCTTGAGGCTGTCGGCGAGCACCTTCGCGGTGCGGTCGCCGACGAGTTTGGTCAGTGGTTCATCGAGAGCGCCCATCAGGCCCTTGTTTACACCACGGCACCGACGAACCGGGCGCTCTCACCCGCCCGCTCGCCATCGGGGCGGCTCACTCGACCCCGATGAGCAGCGGCGTGGACTCCTGGCCCCCGTGGAACACCACCGAGTCCACCTCCGGCCGCTGCTGGCGGACGTGCGCCACCAGCCGGTCGGCGAGCGCCCGGTCGGCTCCCTCGCCGAGGATCAGGGTGACGAGTTCGCCGCCCGCGCCGAGCATCCGGTCCAGCACGCTCTCGCCGACCTCGGCGAGCCCGGCGCCGATCACCGCGACGTCGCCGTCGATCAGGCCGAGCACGTCACCGGCCTGGCAGACCCCGGCCATGGTCCAGGACTCCCCCTCGGCGACGGCCAGTTCGGCGTACCGGGTGGCCCCGGCGGCGGAGGTCATGGCGACCACGTCCTCGTCGAAGCGCCGGCCGCCCTCGTGCACGGCGAGTGCGGCGAGGCCCTGCACCGGCGAGCGGGTGGGCAGTACGGCGATCCTCACGCCCTCCTCGCGCAGTTGGTCGGCGGCGGCCCCGGCGGCGGCGCGCAGTTCGGGGTCGTTGAGCAGCAGCACCACCTCGCGGGCGGCCGAACCCCGCACCGCGTCGGCGAGTTCGGCGCTGGCCGGCCGGCGGTCCGGGTCGGCGTGCAGGACGACGGCGCCGGCCTGTTCGCACAGTTCGGCCAGCCCGTCGCCGGAGACCACGGAGAGCACCGCGCGGGCCCGCTCCTCGCGTTCGCCGCGCTCGGCGGCGCTGCCCGCCCGGGCGGCGGCCTCCGCGAAGTGGGTGATCCGGATCTGGTGCGGGCGCCCGGCCTCGACCCCGGCCTCCACGGCGGCGCCCGCGTCGTCCACGTGGACGTGCACGTTCCACAGGCCGTCGCCGCCGCCGATCACCAGCGAGTCGCCGAGCCGGCCGAGCCGCTCGCGAAGCCCGGGCAACGCCGCGTCGGGCGCGTCCAGCAGGTAGATGACCTCGAAGGCGGGGTGGCCGGGGCCGGAAGGGCGCAGGTGCACCTCGCAGCTCTCCGCCACTCGGACGTCTCCGCGCAGCGCGACCGGCCCCATCGGCTGCTGCCCGGCGACGGCGTCGGCGAGCGCGCCGAGGACGGCCACCAGACCGCGCCCGCCGGCGTCCACCACCCCGTTCTCGGCCAGCACGGCGAGCTGCTCGGGGGTGTGCCGCAGCGCGTCCCGGGCGGCCCGGTGGGCGGTGTCGGCGACCTGCGCGAGCCCGTCCCCGGCCCGTACCGCCTCGCGGGCGGCGACCCGGGCGACGGTGAGCAGGGTGCCCTCGACGGGCTCCGCGACGGCCTGGTACGCGGAGTCGGCGGCCTGCTGCAGGGCGGCCCGCAGTTGGTCGGCGCCGCCGCCCTCGGCGAGCTTCTCGGCGGTGCCGCGCAGCCACTGGGCGAGGATCACCCCGGAGTTGCCGCGGGCGCCGACCAGCGCGCCGCGGGCCATCGCCCGGACGGTGTCGGCCAGTCCGGGAGCCGGGTCGGCCCCGGCGCCGGCGAAGCGGCTCTCCACCTCGGCGGCGGCGGACTCGACGGTCAGGTAGAGGTTGGTGCCGGTGTCGCCGTCCGGGACCGGGTAGACGTTGAGCGCGTCGATCTCCTCGCGGGCCTGGCCGAGCGCGCGCAGGGCGAGCTGGCACCAGGTGCGCACGGCCGGGGCGTCGAGCGTGTGCAGCACCAGGTCTCCTCCGGATGGGTCGCCGATATGGCCTGTGGAGCTGCAGCACATCGAATGCAGCGGCGGGGGGTGGTACCCGCAGGTTATCGGGGGCCGGGCAGGGGTGCCCGGACCGGCGACCGAAGCGATCACTCGGCCGGTCATGGTAGTTTCGTGGGACGGAAGCAAGCGTTGTATGCTCTTCCGGTTGCCTGGAACCGTCCAGGCTCACCCCCCTGGTCCGGTCTGGTTCACGCGAGTGCTCCGGTGGGTGGGCGGGGTTTTCGAAAGTAACTGATCTGAAGTCTTGGAGTGACTCCTGTGGCTGCCAACTGCGACGTCTGCGGCAAGGGGCCGGGCTTCGGCAACAGCATCTCCCACTCTCACCGCCGTACCCCCCGTCGTTGGAACCCCAACATCCAGACGGTGCGCGCTGTGATTGGGCGGACGCCGAAGCGGCTCAACGTCTGCACCTCGTGCATCAAGGCCGGTAAGGTCTCGCGCTGACGCGCAGACCGGCATGCCGGTCCTCCAGTGAGTCGGTTCATCCCCGGATGGGCCGGCTTCGCTGTTTCCGGGGCCGGTCACGCTTTCCGGACGCACCGGTGATGGGCGGACCCCCTCCAGGGGCCCGCCCATCGCTGCGTTCCGGCTCGGGCGTGTCGTGTGCTTCCTCGCCGGGGCCGCCGGAACCCGCGAGGCGCGCCCTCAGCGCCAGCGCCAGGCGTGGTCGACCGGACCGATCCCGGCGCCCAGGGCGAAGCCCCCGGCGATCGCACCGGTGATGTACTCCTTGGCCGAGCCCACCGCCTCGGGCAGCGACTCGCCCTTGGCCAGGCCGGCCGCGATCGAGCTGGCCAGGGTGCAGCCGGTGCCGTGGGTGTGCCGGTTGTCGTAGCGCGGCGCGCGGTACCAGTGGACCTCGCCGGGCCCCCCGTACAGCAGGTCGGCGGCCTCGCCCGCCAGGTGGCCGCCCTTGACCAGCACCCAGCGCGGCCCGAGGTCCAGCAGCGCGGCGGCGGCGGCCAGCATCTGGGACTCGTCCTCGACGGTCCGGCCGGTGAGCTGGGTCACCTCGTGCAGGTTGGGGGTGACCACGGTGGCGACCGGCAGCAGCCTCTCCCGGACGGTGGCCACCGCCTCGGCGGCCAGCAGCGCGTCCCCGTGCTTGGAGACGCCGACCGGGTCGACCACCACCGGGGCGTCCACGCCGGAGAGCAGGTCGGCCACGGTCTCGACCAGTTCGATCGAGGCGAGCATGCCGGTCTTCACGGCCTGCACCCCGATGTCGTCCACCACGCTGCGGAACTGCGCCCGGACGGCCTCGGCGGGCAGTTCCCAGTAGCCCTGGACGCCGAGCGAGTTCTGCGCGGTGACGGCGGTGATCACGCTCATGCCGTGGACGCCGAGGGCGAGCATCGCCTTGAGGTCGGCCTGGATGCCGGCGCCGCCGCCGGAGTCGGAACCGGCGACGGTGAGGACGCGCGGGGGTGCAGTGGAAACCATGTACCCCAACCTACCTGCGGCGGTTCAGAGCACGGCCTCGGATTCCACCCAGCGGTCCTCCGGCACGGTCTTCAGCCGGGTCACCGCCCGGCCGATCGGCAGCAGCTCGATGCCGGTCCGGCGCAGCGCGGTGAAGTGCCCGAACGCGCCCTGGTGGACGGCCTCCACCGCGTGCCAGCCGAAGCGGGTGGCGAGCACCCGGTCCCGGGCGATCGGGGTGCCGCCGCGCTGGGTGTGGCCGAGGATGACCGGGCGGGCCTCCTTGCCGAGCAGGTCCTCCAGTTCGTGGGCGAGCCGGTTGCCGATCCCGCCGAAGGTGCGGTGGCCGTACTGGTCGACGCCGCCGTGGTCGAAGCGCATGGTGCCGGGCATCGGGGCGGCGCCCTCCGCGACGGCGATGATGGCGAACTTCTTGCCGCGGTCGAAGCGGTCCTCGACCATCCTGGCCACCGCCTCGATGTCGAAGGGCTTCTCCGGGATCAGGATGCCGTGGGCGCCGCCGGCCATGCCCGCGGTGAGGGTGATCCAGCCGGTGTGCCGTCCCATCAACTCCACCACCATGACGCGCTGGTGGGACTCGGCGGTGGTCTTCAGCCGGTCGATCGCCTCGGTCGCCACGTGCACCGCGGTGTCGAAGCCGAAGGTGACGTCGGTGGCCTCAATGTCGTTGTCGATGGTCTTGGGCACCGCGACGACCGGCAGCCCGGCGTCGCTGAACATCTTGGCGGCGGTCAGCGTCCCCTCGCCGCCGATCGCGATCAGCGCGTCGATGCCGACGTCCCGGGCCAGCGTCCTGGCGTTCTCCACCGCCCAGGCGATCCGGTCGCGCTGCACCCGGGCCGAGCCCAGGATGGTGCCGCCGAGGGTGAGCAGACCGGTGACGTCGTCGTGCGAGACCGGCCGGGTGCGGCCCTCGATCAGGCCGAGGAAGCCGTCCTGGATGCCCACGATCTCGTCGCCGTGGACGTCCGTGCCCCGATGCACGACCGAGCGGATCACCGCGTTGAGGCCTGGGCAGTCGCCGCCGCTGGTCAGTACACCGATGCGCATGTGTGGTGTGCTCCCGCTCGCAGGGGATCGGACCGCCCGCACCGGACGGCGGGCGGGCTCGGATGCCGCAAGCCTACGCAAAACGCTTCCTGGAAGCCCGCCGCCGCAACGCCCGGAGCGCCACGCGCCGTACCGGCGTCCACGACCCGTCAGCCGTACGCCGTACCCCGCTCGGCGAAGTGCGTCACTCGGAGAAGTGGTCCCAGCCGCCGACCCGGTCCCAGGGTGCGCCGTCGACCGTCACCCGGCCGCTGCGCGAGCCCCGAGGGCGGCCGGTCACCTCACCCACCACCCGCCAGCGGGAGGGGAGTTGGATCCCCCGCGGGAAGGTCGCCACGATCGCGTGGTCCTCGCCGCCGGACAGCACCCAGACCAACGGGTCCACCCCGACCGCCTGTCCGATGTCGGCCATCTGCGCCGGGACGTCGAAGTCGGCGGCCTTGAGGTCGATGTCCACCTCGCTGGCCCGGGCCACGTGGCCGAGGTCGGCGACCAGCCCGTCGCTCACGTCGATCATCGAGGTCGCGCCCAACTCGGCCCCGGCCGGGCCCGCGTGGTACGGCGGCTCGGGCCGGCGGTGCGCCTCGACGAAGGCGCGCGGCGAGCGGAAGCCGCGCTGCAGCACGGTCAGTCCGGCCGCCGACCAGCCCAGCCAGCCGCTCACCGCGACCACGTCGCCGACCTGGGCGCCGGAGCGCGTCACCGCCGCGCGCCCCTGGAGGTCGCCGAGCGCCGTGATCGCCAGCGTGACGGTGTCGCCGCGCACCACGTCGCCGCCGACCACCGTCGCCCCGGCGACCTGGCACTCGTCGCGCAGCCCGTCCATCAGCTCGGTGGCCCAGGTGGTCGGCAGGTCTGCCGGGGCGACCAGTCCGAGCAGTATCGCGGTCGGCACCGCGCCCATCGCGGCCACGTCGGCGAGGTTCTGGGCGGCGGCCTTGCGGCCCACGTCGTAGGCCGTGGACCAGTCCCGGCGGAAGTGCCGGTTCTCGATCAGGACGTCCGTGGTGGCCACCACCCGACCGTCCGGGGCCTTCACCACCGCGGCGTCGTCCCCGGGGCCGAGGTCGACCGCGTCGGTGAGCGGTACCCGGGCGGTCAGCTCCCTGATGAGGCCGAACTCGCCGAGCTCGCCCACGGTCCCCTGCATCTGCCGTCCTCTCGCCTTTCCTCCCCGGACGGCACCGCCGTCCGGAATCCAGCCCCCGTCGCTCCCCCCCGCGCGCAGCGTACGCCCTTCGGAGGTGCGGAAGTCTCCCCTCCCCGGCCCGCTGCGCGGTAGCGTGGTGATCAGCCTGCCGGTGAGCCCGCATCCACCCCTGCGCCAGACCGGGCGATACGGCGGCGATCCCCCCAAACCGGCCGCCGGGAGGTCACCCGTGGTACAGGCATACATCCTGATCCAGACCGAGGTAGGGAAGGCCACCGCGGTGGCCGAGACCATCTCGAAAATCCCCGGCGTGCTCACGGCCGAGGACGTCACCGGGCCGTACGACGTGATCGTCAAGGCCGAGGCCGAGACGGTGGACGACCTGGGCCGCATGGTGGTCGCCAAGGTCCAGAAGGTGGAGGGCATCACCCGCACCCTCACCTGTCCGGTGGTCCACCTGTAGCCCCGGCTACCATCGGCGGGTGGCCAGAGAACTCCGCATCCCCAAGGCGTTGACCGCGCTTCCCGCGCCGGTCCGCTGGCTGGCCGTGCCCGTGGCGCTGACCTGCACCGTGGTGGCGCTGGTCGGCAGTTGGAGTTCGGCCGACCCGGCCGTCGAGGTGCCGCAGCCCTCCGGCCGGGCGGCCGGCTACTGCCGGGCCTTGGCCGCCGCGCTGCCCCGGGAACTGCTCGGCCACGCCCGCCGGGACCCGTCGCCCGCCTCGCCGTACGTGGCCGCCTGGGGCAACTCGCCCCGGACGGTGCTGCGCTGCGGAGTCGACCGGCCGGAGGAGCTGGACGGCCCGCACGCCGCGGACTGGTCCCCGACCGTCGACGGCGTCACCTGGTGGTCGCAGAAGCTGGGCGACGGCGGCTACCGCTTCGTGACGACCATGCGCGCCGCGTACGTCGAGGTGACCGTCCCGGCCGGAGCCGCGCAGAACGCCTTCGACCCGGCCGCCGCGCTGACCCCGGTCGTCAAGGCCAGCATCCCCGGCTGAGCACCCGCCCCGAGCCGGAGGGGCGCACCGGCGGACGACGGGGCGGCCCGGGAGTCCGGCCCGCCCCGCGACGCGCTACCGGAGGCCGGTCGAGCGGCGCAGCGCGCTCTGCAGCAGCCGGTCGATCAGCTCCGCGTACGAGACCCCGCTGGCCTCCCACATCTTCGGATAGGCGGAGATCGGGGTGAAGCCCGGCATGGTGTTGATCTCGTTGATCATCCAGCTGCCGTCCTCCAGCAGGAAGAAGTCCACCCGGGCCAGGCCCTCGCAGCCGAAGGCCTCGAACGCGGCCACCGCCTGGCGCCGGATCTCCGCGACCTCCTCGGCGGTCAGCTCGGCCGGGATCCGGACCTCGGAGGAGTCGATGTACTTGGCCTCGAAGTCGTAGAAGTCGAAGCCCTCGCCGACCAGCACCTCGGCCGGGACGCTGGCCCGCGGGCCGTCCTCGAACTCCAGCACGCCGCACTCGATCTCGCGGCCGGAGACACCCGCCTCGATGATCAGCTTGGGGTCGTGGCGGCGGGCCTCCTCGATCGCGGCGTCCAGCTCGGCCAGGTCCCGGACCTTGGTGATGCCGATGCTGGAACCGGCCCGGCAGGGCTTCACGAACACCGGCAGGCCGAGCTCGGCGACCCGCTCGCGCACGTCGGCACGGCCCTGCTCGGTCTCCCACTCGCGCGGCCGCACGACCGTGTAGTGGCCGACGCCCAGGCCGTGCGAGGCCAGGATCCGCTTGGCGAACTCCTTGTCCATGCCGGCCGCGCTGGCCAGCACGCCGTTGCCGACGTACGGGACGCCGGAGAGCTCCAGCAGGCCCTGGAGGGTGCCGTCCTCGCCCCAGGGGCCGTGTAGCAGCGGGAACACCACGTCGACCTCGCCGAGGGCCTTGGGGGCGCTTCCCGGCTCGCTCAGCAGCACCTCACGGCTGCCCGGGGAGACCGGCAGCGCGACCTGCCCGTCGACGGCCTCGGCGACGTGCGCCACGTCCGGCAGCCTGCCGTCGGTGATCGCCATCCGGGCCGGCTCGTCGCTGGTCAGCGCCCAGCGGCCCTCGTGGGTGATGCCGATCGGCAGCACGTCGTACTTCTCGCGGTCGATCGCCCGCAGAACGCTGCCCGCGGTCGAGACCGAGATCGCGTGCTCGGAGCTGCGCCCGCCGAAGACCAGCGCCACGCGCGGCTTCCGGGCGGACGGGTTCGGGGAGGTCTGTTCGATGCTCATATCGGGTTTGAGACTACCGTGCGACGTGTTTCCGGGAAGTCAACGCCCGGCCGGAGGGGCCGAGGCGTCACGGCCGGGGGTCCGCACGGCGACGCCCCCGGCCCCGCGACCGCCTCGGCCCCGCGACCGCCTCGGTGCCGCTCCCCCTCGGCGCCGCTCCGCCTCAGCGCCGCTCCGCCTTGGCCGAGCGCGACATCAGCGCCTGCAGCGCCTCCTGGGTCGGCCGCCCGTTGTGCACCACGTCCACCACGGCCTCGACGATCGGCATGTCGACTCCGCTGCGGCGGGCCAGGTCCAGCACCGACTCGCAGGACTTGACGCCCTCCGCGGTCTGCCGGGTGGCCGCGATGGTCTCGGCCAGCGACATGCCCCGGCCCAGGTTCATGCCGAAGGTGTTGTTGCGCGACAGCGGCGAGGAGCAGGTGGCGACCAGGTCGCCCATCCCGGCCAGCCCCGCGAAGGTGTGCGGGTCGGCGCCGAGCACCTCGCCGAGCCGGGTGGTCTCGGCCAGCCCGCGGGTGATCAGCGTCGCCTTGGTGTTGTCGCCGAGCCCCATGCCGGCCGCCATGCCGACGGCCAGGCCGATCACGTTCTTGACCGCGCCGCCGAGTTCGCAGCCGACCACGTCGGTGTTGGTGTACGGCCGGAAGTACGGCGTGTGGCAGGCCGCCTGGAGCCGCTTGGCGACCGACTCGTCGGTGCAGGCCACCACGCTGGCGGCGGGCTGCCGGTTGGCGATTTCCTTGGCCAGGTTGGGCCCGCTGACCACCGCGACCCGCTCCGGGCCGACCTTGGTGACCTCGTCGATGACCTCGCTCATCCGCTTGGCGGTGCCGAGTTCGATGCCCTTCATCAGGCTCACCAGCACGGTCTGCGGCTCGATCAGCGGCGCCCAGGCGGCCAGGTTGTCGCGCAGCGTCTGCGAGGGCACCACGAGCACCGCGAAATCGGCCCCGGCCAGCGCCTCGGCGGCGTCGGTGGTGGCCCGGACGGAGTCGGGCAGCCGGACGCCCGGCAGGTAGTCCGGGTTCTCGTGGGTGGTGTTGACGGCGTCCACCAGCTCCTGGCGGCGGGCCCACAGCACGACCTCGCAGCCCGCGTCGGCCAGCACCATCGCGAACGCGGTGCCCCACGAGCCGGTCCCCATCACGGCGCAGCGGGTCACCGGCCCACCCCCTCACCGTCGTTGTCGCCCGGGCCGCCCTTGGCCCGGCGGCGCTCGGCCAGCGCGGCGGCGGCCCGTTCGCGGGC
The DNA here is from genome assembly GCF_042734825.1 of Kitasatospora sp. NPDC059648. Classification (NCBI taxonomy): domain Bacteria; kingdom Bacillati; phylum Actinomycetota; class Actinomycetes; order Kitasatosporales; family Streptomycetaceae; genus Kitasatospora; species Kitasatospora sp. NPDC059648. Next base: position 85,341 of record NZ_JBHWDU010000024.1, read on the forward strand.
GGCCTTGCGCATGTCGTAGCGCTCGGCCGGCGGCTGCTCGCCGCGGATCCCGGCCAGTACGGCGGTGATCGCCGCCATGATGTCCTCGGTGGCGTCGTTGAGCACCTGGGCGGTGAGCTCCTGGCCCTGGTACTTGCTCAGGTCCACCGCCGGCCCGGCCGCCACGGTCACCCGGTGCCGCGGGAAGAGGTTGAACTTGCCCTTGCCGTAACCGGCCCGGCCGTACGGCGGGATGATCTCGTGGGCGCCCCAGTGCGCGACCGGGATGACCGGCGCACCGGTCATCAGCGCGACCCGGGCGACGCCGTTCTTGCCGGTCATCGGCCACAGGTCCGGATCCCGGGTGAGCGTTCCCTCCGGGTAGAACTGCACGCACTGGCCGTTGTTGACGGCGTCGATCGCGGCCCGGAATGCCTGCGCGGCGTCGGTGGACTCGCGGAACACCGGAATCTGGCCGGTCTTGCGGAGCATGAATCCGATGAAGGGAATCGAGAACAGCGAGGACTTCCCGAGAATCCGCGGCGGACGCCCGCTGTTGTACTGCCAGTGCGCGTAGATCACCGGGTCGATGATCGAATTGTGGTTCACCGCGGCGATGAAGCCGCCGTCCTTCGGAATGTGCTCCCAGCCCCGCCAGTCGGGCTTCACCAGGGCGGTCGTCACCGGCTTCACCAGCACGGCCGCGAAGCGGTACCAGATGCCGTAGTCGGCGTTGCCGAACTTGGCGTACGAGCGGCGGGCCACCCCAGCTCCTTCTCTTTCGATGCGGCACGTGGGGTGCCGCGGTCATAGCCTCCCGGTGCCTCGCACCACTGCGACCGGGGCCCGGCGCACGGGCGCGGAACAGTGTCGCCCGCCTGCTCACCGGCTGTCGAGCGGCCTCGCCAACCCGCCGGGCGGGCGTGATCAAACGCACGTCCGCACAGCTCGGACGGCCTGGCGAGGGCTCCGGGACCGGCGTCACAATGACGCCGATGACCCAGGACACCGTACGCCCCAGCGTGACCGTCGCGCCCGCCGCACCCGCCGCCGACTGGTCGCTGGTGCTGCCGCTCAAGCCACTCGCCCTGGCGAAGAGCCGACTGGCCCCGTACGCGGGGCCGCACCGGGCCGGTCTGGCCCTGTCCTTCGCCCTCGACACGGTCACCGCCGCGCTGGCGACCCCTGGCGTCGCGCGCGTCCTGGTGGTCACCCGGGACGCCGCCGCCGGCGCCCGGCTGGCCGCGCTCGGCGCCGTGGTCGTCGCGGACGAGCCCGGCGGCGGCCTCAACCGGGCGCTGGCGCACGGCGCCTCGGCCGCTGTGGCGCTCGCCCCGCGGGCACCGCTGGCCGTCCTCTCGGCCGACCTGCCGGCCCTGCGCCCGGCCGAACTCGCCAGGGTGCTGGGCGCGGTGCCGACGGACGGGCGGGCCTTCCTGCCCGACTCCCCCGGCCTGGGCACCACCCTGCTGGCCAGCGCCCCCGGCCGTCCGCTCTCGCCCGCCTTCGGAGACGGCTCACGGGCCCGGCACGCGGCCGGCGGGGCGCTCGAACTGCGCCTGACGGGCGTGGAGTCCGTGCGCCGGGACGTCGACACCGGCACCGACCTCGACGAGGCGGCGGCGCTCGGTCTCGGCCCGTACACCCGTGCGCTGTTCGCCCGGATGAGTCGTTCCTGATCCCCGCCCGACGCCTTGCGCACCCGTTCCCGGGGCGCTCCTGACCGGCGGACCCGTGCGGGCCGCTCGCTATGCTGCTGGCATGCAGGCCACCGCGTTCACCTTCGACCCCGCCACCCGGGCCGGCTCCGTGCTGCTCGACGACGGGACCCCGGTGCCGTTCGACGCGGCCGCCTTCGAGGCCGGCGGCCTGCGGCTGCTGCGGCCCGGCCAGCGGGTGCGGATCCGCACCGAGGGCACCGGCGAGGCCCGCCGGGTGGTCTTCGTGACCCTGCAGACCTTCCCCGACCCCGCCGAGGGGCGCTGACCCCGCCGGGTACCGGCTCCCCCACCCGATACCGCCGATACGCCGACACCGGCGGCACCGGCGTTCTCGCTGGTCCCGCGGTTCTCCGCGCCCGGCCGACGGCTGCCGCCGAATCCTGACTGAGCGCCCGGAAATCGAGAGAGCCGCGGCCACCCGGTCTCCGCGTTCGCGGAAGGGGGTGCCGCGGCTCCTGGCCGAAGGCCGTCCGAGGACGTCGCGCGGGACCTACTTGGCGGAGGTCTTGCGCGCGGTGGTCTTGCGGGTGGCGGTCTTCTTCGCGGGCGCCGTCTTCTTGGCCGTGGCGGTCGCCTTCTTGGCGGTGGCCGTGGTCTTCTTGGCGGCGGCGGGGGTGGTCGCCTTCTTGGTGGCGGCCGTCTTCTTGGTCGCGGTGGCCGTGGCCTTCTTGGCGGCAGCCGTGGTGGTCGCCTTCTTGGTGGCGGTCGCCTTCTTCGCGGCGGTGGCCGTGGTCTTCTTGGCGGCAGCCGTGGTGGTCGCCTTCTTGGCGGCGGCCTTCTTGGTCGCGGCCGGGGCGGCGGCAGCGGTGGCGGCGCGCTTGGTGGCGGCACGCTTGGCGGCCGGGGTCGCGGCGACACCGGTCTTGCCCGGGGTGAGGGAACCCTTGGGGGCCTTCTTCACCGAGGGGCCTTCCTTCGGCAGCTTCTTGCTGCCGCTGACCAGGTCCTTGAAGCCCTGGCCCGGGCGGAAGCGGGGGACCGAGGTCTTCTTGACCTTGACCCGCTCGCCGGTCTGCGGGTTGCGGGCGAAGCGCGCGGAGCGCTCCACCTTCTCGAAGGTGCCGAAACCGGTGACCGAAACCCGGTCACCGGCCACAACGGCACGGACCATGGTGTCGAGCACTGCGTCGACGGCCTCTGCGGCAGCCTTGCGACCGCCCAGCTGCTCGGCCACCGCTTCGACAAGCTGAGCCTTGTTCACGTCTTCCCCTTCGGAAACGGGCGCCGGATGATTCCATCCGTTCTTTTCGCACGTTAGGTATGTATCTGCGGACTTTCAATTACCAAACGCGCGAATCACCCTAGTGTCGCAATGGATTTGCGCGTCCGCGACCTCAGTCGAGCGGCGGGCGCCCCTCGTCGAGGTCATGTACAAAGCGACTCAACCGCCTTGCCGCCTCCGGAAGATCGCGCTTGGCGGTCTCGGTGACGATGAGCAGTTGACGGGTGAGAGCGGTCTTTGCATCGACAGACACGTTCAGCGCATGCACGCGGGCGTGAGCTTGCTTCAACCGCTCGGCCACGAGCGCGTAGAGCGCTGCGACTTCCGGGTCGTCCGGCGCCTCAGCTGGTGTTGCGGAGGTGACGTCCGGCCGATCGTCAATTCGGCGTTCGGATCCCCGGCCCATGGACTCCTCGGACGCGGGTTCGCCGCCCGCGTACGGAGGTTCATGGTGCCGGTGCATGTACTGATTGTGCCATCTACCCGCAGTTGTACTTGCGCGGGGCCCTCTTCCGCAAAGCCGAATGGGCAATCCGGGGAGGGCCCGGCGCTAACTCGTGCTCCGGAACGCCGGATGGCCCGGCCCCCCCGAGGGGGAGCGCGGGCCATCCGGTGGATCGTCAGAATGCTTGTTCTGAGGGGAACTCAGGAGACCGGCAGAGTACGGGGCTTGAACGCCGGACGGGTCGCCTCGTAGGCGGCGATGTCGGCCTCGTTCTGCAGGGTGATGCTGATGTCGTCCAGGCCGTTGAGCAGCCGCCACCGGACGTTGTCGTCCAGTTCGAAGGACGCGGTGACGCCTTCGGCCCGGACTTCCCGCTTCTCCAGATCAACGGTGATCTCGGCCGAAGGGTCACTCTCGGTGAGCGACCAGAGCCGTTCCACGGTCTCCTGGGGCAGTACGACGGTCAGCAGGCCGTTCTTCAGCGAGTTGCCGCGGAAGATGTCGGCGAAGCGCGAGGAGATGACCGCGTGGAAGCCGTAGTTCTGCAGCGCCCAGACGGCGTGCTCGCGGGAGGAGCCGGTGCCGAACTCGGGGCCGGCCACCAGGACGGTTGCGCCCCGGCGCTCGGGCCGGTTCAGGATGAACGACTCGTCCTTGCGCCAGGCTTCGAACAGTCCGTCCTCGAAACCGGATCGGGTGACCTTCTTGAGCCAGTGGGCCGGGATGATCTGGTCGGTGTCCACGTTGCTGCGGCGCAGCGGGACGGCCCGGCCGGTGTGGGTGGTGAACTTCTCCATGGCTCAGGCCTCCACGGCGACGTCGGCGAAACGGTCGGACAGGTCGGACGGGGAGGCCAGGCGGCCCAGGACGGCGGTCGCGGCGGCGACCTGCGGGGAGACGAGGTGGGTGCGGCCGCCCTTGCCCTGGCGGCCCTCGAAGTTGCGGTTCGAGGTGGAGGCGCAGCGCTCGCCGGGGGCGAGCTGGTCCGGGTTCATGCCCAGGCACATCGAACAGCCGGCGTGCCGCCATTCGGCTCCCGCGGCGGTGAACACCTTGTCCAGTCCCTCCTCGACGGCCTGCAGGGCGACCCGGACGGATCCGGGGACGACCAGCATCCGTACCCGGTCGGCGACCTTGCGGCCCTCCAGGACGGCGGCGGCGGCGCGCAGGTCCTCGATCCGGCCGTTGGTGCAGGAGCCGACGAAGACGGCGTCGACGGCGACCTCGCGCAGCGGGGTGCCGGCCTCAAGGCCCATGTACTCCAGGGCGTTCTCGGCGGCCGCGCGCTCCTGCGGGTCGGCGAAGTCCTCAGGGTGGGGGACGTTCGAGCCGAGCGGGGCGCCCTGGCCGGGGTTGGTGCCCCAGGTGACGAACGGGGTCAGCTCGCTCGCGTCGATGAACACCTCGTGGTCGAAGACCGCGTCCTCGTCGGTGACCAGGGTCCGCCAGTACTCGACGGCGGCGTCCCAGTCCTCGCCCCGCGGGGCGTGCGGGCGGCCCTTGAGGTAGGCGAAGGTGGTCTCGTCCGGAGCGATCATGCCGGCCCGGGCGCCCGCCTCGATGGACATGTTGCAGACGGTCATCCGGGCCTCCATCGACAGGCTCCGGATCGCCGAACCGCGGTACTCCAGGACGTAGCCCTGGCCGCCGCCGGTGCCGATCTTCGCGATGACGGCGAGGATCAGGTCCTTGGCCGTGACGCCCTCGGGCAGTTCGCCCTCGACGGTGATCGCCATGGTCCGGAACGGCGCCAGCGGCAGGGTCTGGGTGGCCAGCACGTGCTCGACCTGGCTGGTGCCGATGCCGAACGCCAGCGCGCCGAAGGCACCGTGGGTGGAGGTGTGGGAGTCGCCGCAGACCACGGTGGTGCCGGGCTGGGTCAGGCCGAGCTGGGGGCCGACCACGTGCACGACGCCCTGCTCGACGTCGCCGAGCGAGTGGATCCGGACGCCGAACTCGGCCGCGTTGCGGCGCAGGGTCTCCAGCTGCACCCGGGAGACCGGGTCGGCGATCGGCTTGTCGATGTCCAGGGTCGGGGTGTTGTGGTCCTCGGTGGCGATCGTCAGATCGGTGCGGCGGACCTTGCGGCCGGCCAGCCGCAGCCCGTCGAAGGCCTGCGGGCTGGTGACCTCGTGGAGCAGGTGCAGGTCGATGAACAGGAGGTCGGGCTCGCCCTCCGCGCGCCGCACGACGTGGTCGTCCCAGACCTTCTCTGCGAGTGTCCGTCCCATCGGATTCCCTCCAGCCGGCCGCGTTGCCGGCCTTCTCGTGTCGTCGGGGTCACTGCGTGCGCCGTCCGTGCGGAGCGCGTGCGCGAGACCTGCACGCCGGATCGCTGTCCACGATGCGGACACTCCGAAGAGGTCCGATCCTGGATGTCTCCCGGGCTGCTGCATCCAGAGTGGCGCTTTTCCCGGAAGATTGAACTTGCGTCTCGCGGAATGAGACTGCAGTCTTAGGGCATGGACAACACTAGCGGCGTCGGCGTTCTCGACAAGGCCGCTCTGGTGCTGAGCGCACTGGAGTCGGGCCCCGCCACGTTGGCGGGGCTGGTCGCCGCCACCGGTCTGGCGCGCCCCACGGCCCACAGACTCGCCGTCGCACTCGAACACCACCGTCTGGTCACCAGGGACATGCAGGGGCGCTTCATCCTCGGCCCCCGTCTGTCCGAACTCTCCGCCGCGGCGGGCGAGGACCGGCTGCTCGCCACCGCGGGCCCGGTCCTGACCCACCTGCGCGACGTCACGGGCGAGAGCGCACAGCTCTACCGCCGCCAGGGCGAGATGCGGATCTGCGTAGCCGCCGCCGAGCGGCTCTCCGGCCTGCGGGACACCGTCCCGGTCGGCAGCACCCTGCCGATGAAGGCCGGCTCGGCCGCCCAGGTCCTGCTGGCCTGGGAGGAGCCCGAGCGGCTCCACCGCGGCCTCCAGGGCGCCCGCTTCACCGCCACCGCGCTGAGCGGCGTCCGGCGGCGCGGCTGGGCCCAGTCGATCGGCGAGCGGGAGCCGGGCGTCGCGTCCGTCTCCGCGCCCGTGCGCGGCCCCTCCAACCGCGTGGTGGCCGCCGTCTCCGTCTCCGGCCCCATCGAGCGCCTGACCCGCCACCCGGGCCGGCTGCACGCCCAGGCCATCATCGAGGCCGCGAACCGGCTCACCGAGGCGCTGCGCCGGAGCTGACCCGGCCGACTCCCCCACCCATTCCGTCCCCCACTCCCCCACCGAAAACGAAAGGGCCCCGCTCGACTCCGAGCGGGGCCTTCGAAAGCATTCCGGGGGCAGAACCAAAAAGACCCCGCCGGGCGGGGCCTTTCATTTACTGGCTGGGGTACCAGGACTCGAACCTAGACTAAATGAACCAGAATCACTCGTGCTGCCAATTACACCATACCCCAACACAAAGCAAGGGCCGATGGGCGAGCCCATCGGCTTCCTGCTCTGAAGTACCCCCGACCGGATTCGAACCGGCGCTACTGCCGTGAGAGGGCAGCGTGCTAGGCCGCTACACAACGGGGGCTTGGGTCTTCATTTGTACTGCGGTCCGACCGTTGCCGATCGTACAGCGCTGGGGTACCAGGACTCGAACCTAGACTAACTGAACCAGAATCAGTCGTGCTGCCAATTACACCATACCCCACCAGAGTTGAACCCCGACGAGGGCCTTCTCAGGTGTCGCGCCTCTCGGTCGGTCCCGTTCCGAGGGGCTTTCGCTCCCTCGTCCGTTCCCTCCCGGGCGGCGCAGAAAGAACATTACCCGACGTCTGCCCTGGCTCCAAAATCGATAACCGCAGGCAGCGGCCGGGAGGCCGTCCGATGGCTCCCGGGTGCGCCGCGGGCCCGGCACGGAGCCGGGCCCGCGGGCTGCTCGGCGGCCCTTCCTGACGGTCTCAGGCGGCCGGCAGGGCGTCCAGGGCGGAGCGCAGCCGGCGGAGCGTCTCGGGGCGGCCGAGCAGTTCCATCGACTCGAACAGCGGCGGCGAGACCCGTCGGCCCGTGACGGCCACCCGCAGCGGCGTGAAGGCGAACTTGGGCTTGATGCCCAGCCCCTCCACCAGCGCCTCGCGCAGCGCGGCCTGGATGGGCTCGGGGGTGAACTCCGCGAGCTCCTCCAGCGCCTTGACGCTGGCCTCCAGCACCGGGCGGGCGTCGGCGGTCAGCACCTTGGCGGCGTCGTCCGGGTCGACGGTGAAGTCGGCCGGGTCGACGAACAGGAAGCCGGCCATGTTCACGATCTCGCTCAGCACGACCATCCGCTCCTGGGTGAGCGGCGCGATCCGGGCGAGCAGGTCCAGCTGCTCGGCGGTCGGCTCGGCCGGCAGCAGGCCGGCGGTCCGGAGGAACGGCACCAGGCGGCGGGCGAAGTCCTCCGGGGCCAGCTTGCGGACGTGCTCGGCGTTGATCGCCTCGCACTTCTTCAGGTCGAAGCGGGCCGGGTTGGCGTTGACCTTGGCGATGTCGAAGGCGGCGACCATCTCGTCGATGGCGAAGATGTCACGGTCCTCGGCCAGCGACCAGCCCAGCAGGGACAGGTAGTTGAGCAGTCCCTCGGGGATGAAGCCGCGCTCGCGGTACAGGTTGAGCGAGGACTGCGGGTCGCGCTTGGAGAGCTTCTTGTTGCCCTCGCCCATCACGTACGGCAGGTGGCCGAAGCGCGGGGTGGTGCCGTTGCCGACGCCGATCTCGGCGAGGGCGGCGTACAGCGCGATCTGCCGCGGGGTGGAGGAGAGCAGGTCCTCGCCGCGCAGCACGTGGGTGATGCCCATCAGGGCGTCGTCCACCGGGTTGACCAGGGTGTACAGCGGGGCGCCGTTGGCCCGGACGATGCCGTAGTCCGGCACGTTCTCCGGCTCGAAGGTCAGGGTGCCGCGGACCAGGTCGTCGAAGGAGATGGTCCTGTCGGGCATCCGGAAGCGCAGGATCGGCTCGCGCTTCTCCAGCTTGAAGACCGCGAGCTGGTCGTCGGTCAGGTCGCGGCAGTGCCCGTCGTAGCCGGAGGGCTTGCCGGCCGCGCGGGCGGCCTCGCGGCGGGCGTCCAGCTCCTCGGTGCTGCAGTAGCAGTGGTACGCGTGGCCGGCCTCGTGCAGGCGGCGGGCGACGTCGGCGTAGATGTCCATCCGCTGCGACTGGCGGTACGGCGCGTGCGGGCCGCCGACCTCCGGGCCCTCGTCCCAGTCGAAGCCGAGCCAGCGCATGGCGTCGAGCAGCTGGTTGTACGACTCCTCGGAGTCGCGGGCGGAGTCGGTGTCCTCGATCCGGAAGACCAGCGTGCCGCCGTTGTGACGGGCGAAGGCCCAGTTGAAGAGGGCGGTGCGGACCAGGCCCACGTGGGGGTTGCCGGTCGGGGACGGACAGAAGCGAACCCGGACGGCCGGGTTGCCCGCGGCGGAGCCGCTGAGGTTTTCACTAGCCACGCTTGATCACCTTGTTGGTGAGAGTGCCGATGCCTTCGATGGAGACGGCGACCTCGTCGCCGACGTTGAGCGGGCCCACCCCTGCGGGCGTGCCGGTGAGGATGACGTCGCCGGGCAGCAGCGTCATGGCCTCGGAGATGTGGACGATCAGCTCGGCGACCGAGCGGATCATCAGGGAGGTGCGGCCGGTCTGGCGGAGCTCGCCGTTGACCGTGCAGGTGATGGCGAGGTCGCCCGGGTCGAGGTCGGTCTCGATCCACGGCCCCAGCGGGCAGGCGGTGTCGAAGCCCTTGGCCCTCGCCCACTGGCCCTCGCGCTGCTGGACGTCCCGCGCGGTGACGTCGTTGGCGCAGGTGTAGCCGAGGATCACCTCGGGCACCCGGTCCAGCGGCACCTCGCGGCACATCCGGCCGATCACCACGGCGAGTTCGGCCTCGTGGTGGACGTCCGAGGAGAACGGCGGGTACGCGATGTTCTCGGTCGGGCCGATCACCGAGGTGGAGGGCTTGAAGAAGGTGAGCGGGACGTCCGGGACGTCGTTGCCCAGCTCGGCCGCGTGCGCCGCGTAGTTGCGGCCGACCGCCACGATCTTGTTGGGGAGCATCGGGCTGAGCAGCCTGACGTCCTGGAATCGATAGCTCTCGCCGGTGGGCTGGGGTTGGCCGAACGGGTGGCCGGCCAGCTCGTGGACGACCAGCGAGTCGGGCTGGGAAGGGTCCCCCTCGACCACGCCGAAGGAGACGCTGCCGGCGGCAGGGCTCCCTTCCCGGACGGAAAACCTGGCAATGCGCACGGCTGGGCTACCCCTCGCTTCGTCGGCCGCCCGGGGCGCCCCCGGGCGCTGCTCGGGCGCCTCGCCCGCACCGGGCGCGGCCCCGTCAATCGACGTCCAGGCTATCGCGTGGGGCCCCTCGCGACCGCTTTGCCCCTGTTCACCCCGGTTGGGGAGGACCCGCCCCGGGCCGCCGGTCCAGGAGCGGCCGGAGGCGAGCGGGCGAGCAACGACCGAGGGCGCCGTGGACCACGGCGGTGCGGGTCCACGGCGCCCTCGGCGGAGCGCTGGCCGGATCAGTCCAGGACGGTGACGACCGGGGCGACCATCAGCTGGGTGCGGCGCGGGTTGGCCGTGACGGCCGGCAGCTCCGTGCCGTAGGTGACGACGTCCTCGGGCTTGCGGGCACCCGGGATCTTGCTGAAGTCCTCGACCGAGGCCAGCGTGGTCCGGCGCGGGTTCGCCGTCGAGCGGCAGGACAGCGTGGACTTGGTGGCCTTCTTCGCCAGGGACATCGAGAGCACCTCGTGGTCGTGGCCGGGCGGACCGCCAGGGATCTGCACCGGCCGGAGTGATTCCGATTGATTCGGAGGGGTTCTGGGCAGGCTGATCAGGGCCGTGCTCCGGAGACAGCCAGGTTACGAGATCTCATTCCACAGACGCCGTGACCAAAGCTACACATTCGTCTGTGACATTGCTCACAAATTGATGCGCAAATCACTTATATCCGACATTCCGCCGCACCGGAAATTCCCGACATTCCACGCGGAACGGTTATTCCGGCAGGTCTGCGACTCTTTTCGATCTCGGGCTACGTTGGCATGTATCCGGCGAGTGTCCGAAAAAGGTGGTATTCCGGTCCGGTTACCCCACAGTCAGTGAGACCCCGCGTGCGTTCGGTAGTACCCGGCGGTCGGTTCCGGCGGCCCTTGTTGGGATTCCCTCGCTGTGCTGGAATGCCACGGACCGTGGGTAGGGAGCAGTCCACCCCGGCGACCCGCTCTCCCGGACCGGCCGGGGTGCGGATGGAAACTCGACACCGTCCAGGCCGTGGCGACGCGGCGGGACGCCCGGTCCAGAGGTTGCGACGCCAGTGCAGGGACGTTTCAAAAGGGGTAGCGGCGCCGCGGGTGACCCGGAGTCGCGCGAGCCTGTGGCAGCCCCTCAGCAGGCGGCGGCCGCCGGTGGTCCGACCGACCCGATGGCGCCCGAGGCCCCAGGCCGCCCGGAGGATGACGGCCAGGAGCGCAAGTCCGCCCGGGACAAGCTCCGGACGACCTTGACCAGGCGCCGCGCCACCGGTCTGAGCCGGCTCGCGATGCGCAACTGGCGCATCCGCACCCGACTGATCGCCCTGCTCGCGCTGCCCGTCCTGGTCTCGCTGGTCCTCGGTGGGCTGCGCATCCAGACCTCGCTGGAGAACTCGCAGCAACTCGCCCAGATGGCCAACCTGTCCGACCTGGCCAAGAAGGCGACCAACCTCGCGGACGCCCTGCAGACCGAGCGCGACATCAGCGCCGGCTACATCACGAACAAGCCGAACGACCCGCTGGACGACGAGATCGTCGCCGCCCGCAAGGCGACCGACGACCTCAGCCGCACCTTCACCACCTCCTCGGACAAGTTCGAGAACCTCGAACTCTCCGGCGGGAAGGCGCTGCTGTTCCAGATCCGCAAGGACCTGAACTCGATCGCGGACGCGCGCAACACGCCGTACCAGAACAACCAGAACATCCAGGCGACGATCACCGCGTACGACGTGATCATCCGCGACCTGCTGGACATCACCCAGGACATCGCGCTCGCCTCCGACAACAAGGACCTGCTGGTCTCCACCCGCGCCCTGCAGCAGTTCTCGCTGGCCAAGGACGCCACCTCCCAGCAGCGCGCGCTGATCAGCGCCGGTCTGGCCAATCCCAAGAGCCCGGACCTGAGCGCGAGCGACGAGTCCTTCGGCATCCGCCTGCGCACCACGTACGACAACGCGCTCAACGGCTTCAACAACATCTACTCCGCGCACGACCTGGACAACCTGCGCGGCCAGCTGAGCTACAACACGGTGATCGCCGAGGCCGACCGCTACTCGCGCTCGATCCTCCAGCCCGGCGGCATCCACCAGACCGAGCCGGTCACGTACAAGGACTGGTACGAGAAGGCCAGCACCAAGATCACCGCCGAGCGCCGGATCGAGTCCAAGCTGATCGAGGACCTCGACGGAAAGGCCCAGGACCTGCAGTCCCAGGCCGACACCGAGGCCCTGATCATCGGTGCCGCCGTCGCCCTGACCCTGCTCGTCGCCCTCGGCGGCGCCGGTCTGATCGCCCGCTCGATGGTGCGCTCGCTGACCCGTCTGCAGACCGCGGCCGAGGACGTCGCCGAGCGGCGCCTGCCCGAGCTGGTCAAGACGCTCTCCGAGAGCGACCCGCACGACGTCGACACCACGGTCGAGCCGGTCGCCGTCGACTCGACCGACGAGATCGGCCACGTGGCCCACGCGTTCGACATGGTGCACAGCGAGGCCGTCCGCCTCGCCGCCGAGCAGGCCCTCCTGCGAGGCAACATCAACGCGATGTTCACCAACCTCTCGCGCCGTAGCCAGGGCCTCATCCAGCGCCAGCTGTCGCTGATCTCCGAGCTGGAGAGCCGCGAGGCGGACCCGGACCAGCTGGCCAACCTGTTCAAGCTGGACCACCTCGCGACCCGCATGCGCCGCAACGGTGAGAACCTCCTCGTCCTCGCGGGTGAGGACCCGGGCCGCCGCTGGACCCGCCCCGTCCCGCTGGTCGACGTGCTCCGTGCCGCCGCCTCCGAGGTGGAGCAGTACGAGCGCATCGAACTCGCCGCCGTGCCGTCGGCCGAGGTCGCCGGCCGCGTCGTCAACGACCTCGTCCACCTGCTCGCCGAGCTGCTGGAGAACGCCACCTCGTTCTCCAGCCCGCAGACCCGCGTCCGGGTCACCGGTCACGCCCTGCCCGACGGCCGGGTGCTGGTCGAGATCCACGACACCGGCATCGGCCTCAGCCCCGACGACCTCGCCGACATCAACGAGCGCCTGGCCAACCCGCCGACGGTGGACGTCTCCGTCTCCCGCCGCATGGGCCTCTTCGTGGTCGGCCGCCTGTCCCTGCGACACGGCATCCGGATCCAGCTGCGCCCGAGCGACTCCGGCGGCACCACCGCGCTGGTCATGCTCCCGGTCGACGTCACCAACTCCGCCGAGCGCCGGGCCCCCGGCCGTGCGGGCTCCGGCGGCCCGGGCAAGCAGCAGCGCGGGGTCGCCCCGACGCCGCGTCAGCAGCGCCAGGTGCCGCCCGGCCGTCAGAACGGTCCGGCCGCGCTCGGCCAGGGTCCGTCCGGCGGTGCCCCTCAGGGCGGCCGTCCGCAGCTCGGCCAGGGCGGTCCCGCCGCCCCGGCCGCTCCCGCGGGCCCTGCCGCGCCGACCGGCCCGGGTGCGCCCGGCGGCCGCGCCGGCGGGCTGGGCGGACTGCCGACCCGCAGGGTCGGCCAGTCGCTGCGCGAGAACCCGATGTCGGCGGGCCAGCAGGAGCAGGGCCGCGGCCAGGGCGCCGGTCTGCCCGGCCGGCGCGGCCAGGGCCAGCAGGCGCCCGGCCAGCCGGGACAGCCGCAGCCGCAGCCGCGCCAGACCCAGCAGGCTCCGCAGCAGCAGGCCCCGCAGCAGCAGGCTCCGCAGGGACAGCCGCAGCAGTCGGCGCAGGGCGGTCTGCCGCAGCGCGCCCCCGGCCGACAGGGGCCGCCGCAGGGCGGCCCGAACGGTCTGCCGCGCCGTGGCCAGGGCCGCCCCGGCCAGGAGCGCCCGCGCCCCGACGCCGGTCCGGGTGCCCCGGTCCCGCAGACCGGCGAGCAGCCGCAGCACGGCCGTCCGGGCGGGCCCGGCGCCCCGCAGCAGGGTGCCCGTCCGGGCAACCGTCCGCAGGACGGCCTGCCGCAGCGCGCCCCCGGCCGTCAGGGCCCCGGTGCCCCGGTCCGTCAGGGGCAGGGCCCGCAGGGCCAGCCGGGCCAGCGCCGCCCGCAGCAGCCCGGTCCGAACGCGCCGCAGCAGGGCCGCCAGCAGCAGCTGCCCCCGCAGCAGCAGCCCCAGCCGCTGCCGTCGGCCGAGCCGGCGCCGGCGGAGAGCACCCAGCAGTTCGCCCGGCCGCGCTTCGAGGCCAGCCAGATCGACCCCCGTGACCCGCTGGGCCTCGGCCTGGTGGAGCCGGTGCTGCCGAACGTGCCGAACCCGGCCCAGCCGCAGCCGGTCCAGCAGCAGGCGGTCCAGCAGCAGCGGCAGGAGCCGATGGCGCTGCCGACCGGTCCGTCCGAGGCCACCGGCCAGCAGCCCTGGTACCCGCAGCAGGCCGAGGGCCCGCAGCAGGCCCGGCCCCGGCCGTACCAGCCGCGTCGGCCCGGCACCACCGCGCCGGAGTTCCAGCAGGAGGACCGGCCGCAGCAGGCTCAGCCCCAGGCCCCGCAGCAGCAGGCCCCGCAGGGCCAGCCGCAGCCGGGCGCCGGTGACGCGCCGTGGCGCCCGTCCGCGAACGACGAGCGCTGGCGCCGGGCCGAGCAGGTCCGCGAGCCCTCGACCAGCGGTGTCACCATGTCCGGCCTCCCCCGGCGGACCCCGCAGGCCAACCTGGTCTCCGGCACCGCCGAGGCCTCACCGCTGACCGGTCCCCAGGTCTCCCGGGCCCCCGAGGAGGTCCGCGGCCGCCTGACCAACCTGCGCCGCGGCATCCAGCAGGGCCGCCGGGCCGGGGCCGAGCAGGCCGCCAACCCGCCGGGCTTCCAGCATGGTGCCCAGCCGTCCGGATTCGATAGTTTCGGTGGCCGGACCGACGGCAACGGCGCAGATCACCAGGAGCGTTGAGTTGAACCAGATGAGCCAGGCCGCACAGAACCTGAACTGGCTGATCACCAATTTCGTGGACAACACCCCCGGGGTGTCCCACACCGTGGTGGTCTCCGCGGA
>NZ_JBHWDU010000025.1:0-97302 GCF_042734825.1 Kitasatospora sp. NPDC059648
CTCCCGCTACCCATGAAGTCAGGATGATCAAGAGATCACGAAGTGACCCGCTTTTGATCCGCTGTCCGTGGTCCTCGTTTCACCCGTTGCCGACACACGTTCGACCCGTCAGCTACCCTCGCGCTCGCATGCCAATTACTCAGGCCTAACGCTCCGGCTGGCCGTGACCGCGATGGCTCGATGCCCGCCCGGCAGGCCCCACTCCACGACGTGTAGTTTCGCCCGTTCGACAGCTCCGCGCGTAAGCCCCATGGCGGCAAGTGGGGTTGCCCCATGGCGCTCTAGCCAAGCGAGGCGGCGGCGTTGCTCTGCGGGGGCCAGAGCGTCCCAGGAATCGAGAGTGACTCCTGGCGCCGGCATGCCTAGCACCTCCATCCGGGCGGCGAGGTTGTGGACGTACGGGAGCTCGGAGGGGGAGCGCGCCAGCTCTATCAGGCACCAGGCAGTCGCGTACGAAATTGAGCCGTGGGCCCCCATTAGTCGGCGGGTTCGCCAATGTTGGATTGGTGCGAGCAGGAAACGTAAGACTGGCCATGTCATTCTGCGCCTCGTGCCCATCAGCTGGCATGCTCCTCGCTCGCTGAGCTGGATTGCTCAAGCTGTAGTTCTCGTTTTCGCTGTTCTTCCTTCAAGCGCTCGACGAATCGAGCAAACATTCGCAGTCGCTCGTCCTCGGAGAGGGGACTATTTGGATCGCTTCCGGCGTATTCATCGAGCATGAACTGTGAAGCGTTGTAATGTTTCTCGATCTCATCGGCAGTCGACTGGAGGTTGTAGCCGCGCTCCCGGAACTTGAAGTATCCGGTCACTCCCGCCGATATTCCTACAAATCCACTGAGGAAGGCAGTTCCGAACCTCAGCGTGGCGCTGTTTCCGTCGTTCATAGCGGTGAGCGATGACGTCACGATTGACCCGGTGATGATGATCACCTGGAAGAAATTGTGGACTCGACGGTTCCTGTTGGCGCCCTTCCGGTACTGGTCGATGATCTCCAGCGAAGCTTCGCGGTAGATCCGCAGGCCTGAGGGGGAATCCAGTGGGAGTTGGGCTGCGGCGGTCTGGCGATCTTGCAACGCATTGCGTAGCTCGCCGGACTTGGTGGCAATCTTCTTGCGGTTGGTCCACAGGAGTCGGCCCATTGCGACCCACAGGGCGACGACGATCGCCAGTCCCGCATATCTTGTGAACAGCGGCTGCGTATTCCAGAGGCCGATGATCACCGTATAGCCCAGCAGGAATGCCAGCGCGATCGCGCCAAGCATGCTCAGCAGGAAGATTCGCTGGAAGGTGCGGGCCCCGCGGATATCGACCTCTAGCTGGTCGAACTCCTTGACCTTCCTTCGGTAATCCTCCTGAAGGCGCCGCTCCTCCGCCGGTGTCAAAATCGGCCGGTATTCGGGCGGATTTTGCCCGCCTTCGGAAACACCTGCACCCGCTGTCACAGACCCCCCTGTTGCCTCACTGGACTTCTCGGAGGGTAGGGCACGGATCATTGGCGAACAAGGGTGGGTGCGTGTGCAGTGAACTCATGTGAAGAATGTTTCGAAAGTTATTAATGGGGTCGCTGAAATATTCGATTCGATGTGAACCTGATGAGGTCCCGGTGGGTCAACGTCCACTTTGGGCGTAGACGCTTTGCCGAGAGCGGGCGAGGAACCTGCTGACGGCCCCCACCCAGCTCACCTGGCGGAGGCTGATAGGCGGTTCCCTGCAAGAACTTGCGGACGGAACCGCCTCGGGCCCTTACCTATGTGGAGATGCTCCGACGGTGTCCTGCTGCCTTCCCCGTCTGATCCCTGCGCATGGCGGTCAGGGAGAGCTCAGCAAGCCGGGGAAGGAAGCTCACGTCGAGCTGCTCGACCGGGTGCAGGAGTCCTCGCTCGCAGGTGTCGGCGACCCACACTGTGCAGTTGGCGCGTGGGTAAGCCGGGTTGATCCCGATCTCGCCCTTCGGGAAGGTGCCGTTGAAGGGTGCCGGGATGCCCTCGGTGTTCCAGTAGGCCCACGCCTCCAAGGCCTTGGCTTGTTCGAAGGCGAGGTAGAGCTGCGGGTAGCGGTCGATGACCCGTAGTTCGCGGAAGACAAGCTGCCCCATCAGTCCTGGCGCTGTTTCGACGAGAGCGTCGAACTCCGAGCGGTGGAACGTGAAGGATGTCGTGTCCTGGTCCGGGGTGAGCGCTACGGCAGCGAACAGATGCGACAGGCGTTCCCGCACGTACCGAGCGACCCCGGCGGTCAGCCCGGCCTCGACCTGGCCGATGAGCTCAATGAGCCGGTCGTATCTCGGGTGGAAGCGAGACAGGTCGAAGAGCTTGTCCATGCCCTCCACAGTGGAGAAGGCGAGCTGCTTGTAGAGGCGGTTGTTCATCTCGCCGAGCTGCGCGTATGCCTTGGTCTCGCGGCTGGTGGAGTGGAGCATCAGGTACTCGGAGAGCACCTCGAAGTAGAGGTAGCCGAGGAACGGGAAGGCTGGCACGGTGGCGGCGAGTTGGTCGATGAAGTCGGCCTCCGGCGCTGGTGTTCCGGTGGCGTTGGCGAGGGCAGTGTCGAGGAAGGGCGCTGCGGCCTGGATACGCTGCAGGACCGTCTGGCGGAGCTGGGTGTCCTCGTGCTCGGTGAGGAAGCTGCGGTGGGTGAGGTAGGTCCGCAGGTGGATGGCGCCGAGGCGGAGGTAGTCGATGCCCTTGGGCGGGACCGGGGCGTCGGGGGTGATCTCGAAGACGAGGGTGCGGGTGTGCTTCTTGGTCTCCAGGAGGTAGGAGCCGAGGTTGTGGGGGCGCAGGCCGGCGGGCTCCGAGGTGAGTGGCGCGCAGTAGAGGGCGGCGACGAGGCAGCCGGTGGAGGCGTAGAGGTGGCCGCTGGCGCGGATGGCGTCGAGGGCGACGGTGGTGTGCATCAGGTGGATGGGGCGGCCGGAGGTGAGCGTCTCGGTCATGGCGTTGCTGCGCAGGAGCCAGCCGTTGGGGGTCTCGTGTTCGAGGTGGGATCGCCAGTCGGTTTCGGTCTTGGTGAGGCCGGCGGGCCCGGGGCGGGTGGGGGTGGTGGTGTGGTCGGTGTGGGCGTTGTCCCATTCGGCGTGCATGAGGTGGCCTCCTACTTGGCGGGGTCGAGGATCTGGCGGGCGTGGATGAGTGCTCCGTGGTTGCTTGCACCGTCGAGGCGGGCCCGTTCGCTGCGGACGACCAGGTCGTGGGCAACGGCATGGAGCCAGGCCGGCGGCACGAGCCGCAGGTGCGACGGGTCGGGCCACCAGCGGGCGAGGGGGAGCCGGTAGCGGTCCAGGCAGTCGGCAGCCTTGAGTAGGTCGATCAGGTGCGGTGCTCGCTGGTAGAGCTGGTCCTGCTGCACGCTAAAGCGCTCGTACGGCACGTCGTGGAGGCTGATGGCGGTGGCGGCCTGTGCGAGGACGTCCTGCGGCAGCTCCCGTCCGACCAGGCTGGTGACGGCGGTCTGGTTGCGGGTGAACCAGGCCGCTGCCCGTCGGCCGTGGCCTGGGTCGTCCCGGTCGTTGTGGCGCTGGCAATCGTGGACGGCTGCGGCGGCGCACAGCGCGGCCCTGTGGTCGCGGTCGAGTCCGTACTCCTGGGCAAGGATCGACGAGAGCAGCGAGACGCGGGCGTTGTGCCGGACGCCGTGAATGGAGTCGGCGCACCGGGGCTCCGTGAACCAGGTGACATCTGGTACCAGCATGAGCGGCGTGTGTGGCAGGGTGGGCGGCGCGGCGGAGACCTCGGGCCGCATCCCGGCGATCCACTCCAGGGTGGACTGGTCCATGACCTGGTGGTCCGGAAGCATCCGGCTCTCGGCGAGTTCCCTGAGCGACGCGGCGCCCGAGCGGTGCGTTCGTGCGGTCATGTCTGCTTCCTCGAAGGGATGGGTTCGGTGGGCATCAAGCTGGGCGTGGCGGTCCTGACCATGGGCACGCGGCCGAAGGAACTGGCCGAGCTGTTGGCCTCGGTGGAGATGCAGACCGTCCCGGCCGCGCAGGTCGTGGTGGTTGCCCAGGGCTGTCCGCTGACGGAGCTCCCGGCGTGGGTAGAGGGCGTCGAACTGGCCGAGAACCTCGGGGTGACCGGCGGCCGGAACGTGGCGCTGGAGCACCTGCGTGACGTGGACGTGGTGATCGACCTGGACGACGACGGTCTGCTGGTCGCCGACGACGTGTTCGCGAGGATCGAGGCCCTGTACGAGGCCGACCCCCGGCTGGGCATCGTGTCCTTCCGGATCGCCGACGAGACCGGGCTGACCCAGCGCCGCCACGTTCCCCGGCTGCGGGCCGGCGATCCGATGCGCGGTGGCGAGGTGACCAGCTTCCTCGGCGGCGGCCATGGGCTCTCGACGAAGATGCTGCGGCAGGTCGGGGACTGGCCGGACGCGTTCTTCTTCGCGCACGAGGAGACCGATATGGCCTGGCGGGCGCTCGATGCGGGCTGGCGGGTTCTGTACGCGCCGGAGTTGCTGCTGCAGCACCCGCGGACCAGCCCGACCCGGCATTCGTTCTTCTACCGGGTGAACGCCCGCAACCGCGTGTACCTCGCGCGCCGTCACCTGCCCGCCGTGCTGGTGCCGGTCTACCTCGGCGTGTGGGTGGTGCTCACCGTCGCCCGCACCCGGAACGCGGCTGGGTTGAAGGCGTGGTTCTCGGGCTTCGCCGAGGGCTGGCGCACACCGTGCGGTCGGCGCAAGCCGATGCGCTGGCGCACGGTGTGGACCATGACCCGGCTCGGCCGGCCCCCGATCATCTAGGCCGCAGCCGCCCGACGCATCCACTCCGGGATCGCGCCGGGGTTCGCCCGCAGCCAGGCCACGTAGCGGGCGACGCCCTCCTCGATGCTGGTGGTCGGCCGCCAGCCCAGCAGCTCCTCCATCCGCTCGACCGAGGCGTACCCGCCCTCGGGGTCGCCGGGCGGCATCGGTGTCTCAATGAGCTGCGTGCCGGGGTAGTGGGCGCGGACCAGTTCGGCGACCTGCCGGATCGACGTGCCAGTGCCCGTACCGATGTTGACCGTCTCGTTGTGCGCGCGGGGCGAGGTCAGCGCGTGCAGGGTCCCGGTGGCGATGTCGCCGACATGGACCAGGTCACGGATCTGGTGGCCGCCGCCGTTGAGCTGCAGCGGCAGGCCGAGCGCGGCCCGCATGGTGAACCAGGCGACCACCCAGGAGTGGCTGTTCTCCTTCACGATTTGAGGGTCGCCGTAGACCGAGAAGTACCGCACGATCGCGTAGGAGCGGTCAGCTTCCCCGAGCATGGCGGCGGTCTGGTACTCGCCCCAGACCTTGCTGTTCCCGTACACCGACACCGGCGCGACTGCCGCGTCCTCGACGAACTGCGGGCTGCCGTTGCCGTAGACGCTGGCCGAGGAGACGAAGACCATGCGCTGCACCCGGGTGGAGGCGGCGACGGCGTCGAGGACGTGCTGGGTACCGATGATGTTGGAGTCGATGGCGTCCAGCGGGCGGCGCGTGCAGGCGGCGACGTCGGCCAGTGCGGCGGCGTGGATCACGTAGTCGCATTCGGTGATCACTCGGTTCATCAGGCCCGGTTCGGCGATGTCGGCGACGATGAAGTCCGGGTTGAAGGTGTCGATGCCGAAGCGCTCGCGGTACACCTCGGGCGGATAGGCGTCGAGCTTGCACACCGAGATGGCGCGTGCGCCGAGTCGGCGGAGCTGGGCCGTGATGCGGCTGCCGATCAGGCCGCCGGCCCCGGTGACCAGGACGGTCTTTCCTGCGAGCTGTTCAAGGGACATGAGGTGCTCCCTCCTGTAGTGAGCGTGGAGTGTGGGCGAATCAGTTAGCGCGGTGCCGCGGGCAGGCGCAGTCGGGCCAGACCTCGATCCGGGCGACGTACTCGTCGGGGCCCGGGTTGGCGGCGATCACGCCGGAGTCGTCGTAGCGGGTGCCGTCCTGCGCCACCCTGAACGTGCGGATGGTCAGACCCGGACGGCGCCTGACGCGAGCGGCGCGGCCCTCTTCAGCAGTTGCGCTCGCCTCGCTATCCGCCGAGGGCCGCGCTTCCGCCGTTCGTCGGGTCGTGACGTTGTCCATCGGATCCCTCCCATTGCCGGCCGCGGATCGGTGCGCCGGTGGTGCTGGACGGGGTGATCGGCAGGTGCTTCAAGCCGCCCCGATCTCACTCTTCGCTGTCAGCTGTGCGCGGATTGCGAAGTGCCGTCAGCATGGCGGCGGGCGGCCACGCATCGATACGACGTCGCTGCCGTCATGGCCGCGTCGTCGCCGGGCGCTGGTTGGCGTGGTCGACGACGTGGTGCGTCATGACCACCGTCATGGCTGCCGTCATCTGGCCTGAGAGTCCTCCGGACGGGTTTCCTGTGGACCAGCCACGGCTATCGTCAGAGCAGACGAACGGGGACGGAGGGGATCCGCGGTGGCCGAAACTCCCACGCGCTTAAGGGTCTTGACGCTGCAGCGCCACTGGCAGGTCTACGAGACCTTCCGCCTTCGGTTCGAGGCAACGGCGAACTCGGCCGCCGAGCAGGAAAACGACCCCCGGCTCCGGGGCCTGTCGGTCTCCAAGCGGCAGTTCGAGCGCTGGTACGGCGGCGCGGTGAAGACTCGCCCCTACCCGGACCAGTGCCGGGTGCTGGAGGCGATGTTCGGCGTCAGCGTCGACGTGCTCCTCGCGCCTGCACCGGCCGCTTCTCTGTCGGCGCCTGCGGTCGCCGGCTCGTTCGTCGTCCCGCCGCCACGGTCGGGCCCTGTCCTTCTCTCATCCGAGCAGGCAGCGGCGCTGCCTGCCGGCGGCCCGTCCAGCAGCGAGACCCGCTTCGACGCGGGCACGATGGAATTGGAAAGGCAGGTCGCAATGGCGGCTCGTCGTGCACTTCGGTTCACCGCGATGGCGGAGGGTAGCAGCATCGGCCCGGAGACCCTGGGACAGATCCACGACGAGGTACGGCGGCTGACCGTCGCCTACCCGAAGCTGGCGCTGCCGACCCTGCTCGGTGACCTGGTCGAGGTCCAGGACCTCACCTTCCGGCTGCTGGAGCACGGCCGCGTCAAGCCGCTGCAGGCTCGGGAGCTGTACCTGCTCGCTGGGATCACCTCCGGCATGCTCGCCAAGGCCAGCCACGACCTGGGCAACCCGAACGCGGCGATGATGCAGGCCCGCACCGCCTTCGTCTGCGCCGACAACGCCGACCACCACGCCATGCGCGCCTGGGTCCGCTCGCTCCAGTCGCTCATCTCCTACTGGGCGGGCCGCCCCGGCGAGGCCGCCGACTACGCCGCCCTCGGGCAGAGCGCGGCCAGCGACGTCCGCGGCACCACCAGCGTCTGGTTGGCCTGCCTTTCCGCCCGCGCCCACTCCCTCCTCGGCGACGGCGAGGCCACCCGCACCGCCATCCAGCAGGCCGAGGACGCCCGCGCGGCCGCCGAACCCGACGACCTCGACGCCTTCGGCGGCATCATGACCTTCCCCGTGCCCCGCCAGCTCTACTACGTCGCCGAGGCCACCGTGCAGCTCGGCGAGGACGCCGCACTCGGCGAGAGCCAGTCCGAGGCCGCCGTCGCCGCCTACCGCGACGCCTCCGAGGACGAGTGGGCCTTCGGCGACGAGGCCGGCGCACAGACCGACCTCGCCCTCGCCCGCATCGCCCGAGGCGAGGTCGAAGGTGCTGTTGAAGCCGTCCGCCCGGTGCTCGACCTCCCCATCGAGCAACGGAACTTCGGCATCGTCAGCAGCGCCCAGCGCGTCCACGCCGCGCTGAGTGCCGATGGCCGTCGCAACGGCATCGTGGGCGTCAACCTGCAGCAAGAGATCGAGGCCTTCACTGCGACCCCGACCTCAGTCCTCGTCCGGTGACCCCACGGATAGGCTCCGCAGCCATGACCCCAGTCCACCTGGCCGGCCCCCGCCTGGCCCTGCGCGAAGTCGAACCCGAGGACACCGACGACCTCCTGGCCATCTACGGCGACCCCGAGGCCACCCGGCACCTCAGCTTCGAACCCCGCACCCGCGAGCAGGTCCAGGCGATCACCGCCCGCTCCATCGCCGCCGCGAACGCCAGTCCCAGGACCGAGTACTGCCTGGCCATCACCCGCCTCGGCGAACACCGGCTGATCGGGTACGCCCGACTGGCCACCGAGCCGCAGGAGGCCGCCACCATCGGCTTCGCCCTCCACCCGGCCGAGTGGGGCAAGGGCCTCGGCGCGGAAACCGTCCACCTGCTGTGCGCCCTCGGCTTCAACGTCCTCGGCCTCCACCGCATCTGGGCCGCTCGCTCCCCGCTCAACGAGGCCTCCGGGCGCACCCTGCTGCGAGCCGGCATGACCGAGGACGGGCGAATCCGCGACCACGTCTTCGTCCACGGCGCCTGGCGCGACTCGATCACCTACTCGATCCTGGAACGCGAGTGGTCATCGAACGGCGTGCTGGGAATCGCTGGCGATCACGAGGGCTGAGCCCCGGGGGATCTGCGCCTATGGGTCTGGCAGTGCAGCACCTCTGGGAACTCTCCCGCTGGCCTTGGCTCCGAAGTCTGTCCTCGCACCCCTGGGCGAGGGCAGATGCGCGCGGCGGGCGGACAGCCTGCTCCGTCAGGAGCGGGCCATGGGGTAAGGACTCCTTACCTCACAACTTGCTCCGGCTTCCGGCTCTCTGCGCGGAGTCCGGATCACGGGGACTCTGATGTCGCCGGAGGTATCTGGGGGCGTTGGCAATGCTCTTGATCCTGGACCTGCGTAGGTCAGATCACGGACGTTCCGGTGGGCGGTGGAAGCTCGAAGACCTGCTCGAAGGTAGGGCGTTCACGGTGGGGCGTACACGCGAGCCCCCTTCTAAGGAGGGGGCTCGCGCGTGAACGCTGGGTCGAGTGGACGGCGTGTACGCCTCCGTGATCGCTCTACCTGCGGTTTCTTCGCTCGACGTGGACGGTGTGAACGGCCTTCGCCGGGCCGTTCGCAAGAGAGGCGCGTGAACGGTCCCGTGATCGGTCCACGCCCGGCCGTCGGTGCCTGGCGGGGCTGTGATCCGGCTGCCGACCGGACGCGCGATGCGCCCGGTCGGTGCTGTCCGCTGGTTGCCGGTCACGGTTTTGAGGTGGTGGATGGTGACCGCCGGGTCGCCGGCCTCCCCGGCGATGAACAGGACGCTGCCCGCTCCGGCGGTCAGCCACGTCGACCCGTACACCCGGTCCAGGGTGGGTCGCATCCCGCGTGGGGCGTCGGCGGCTGCCTTGCGCTGGTGGTGGAGCTCCATGACCTGCACGCCCGCGCGCAGGGCGCGCATGCGGGCGTTGTTGAAGGCGACGGCCAGGGAGTCGTCGACGAGGGTGCTGACCGCGTCCTTGAGGCTGTCGATGACGATGGTGTCGGCGCGGTGGGCGGCGGCGAGTTCGGCGAGCAGGTCGGGCTCCTTGTCGAGGGTGGTGGGAAGCGGGCCCTGCCACACGGCGAGCCGGTCACGCAGGTGGGCTTCGTCGGCAGGGGTGATGTGACGGGCCATGGCGCGGGCGATCTGCTGGGGGCGGTCCATGGCGAGGTAGAGCACACGCTCTCCCTCGGCGACGGGCAGGTCGAGGACGGAGGCTTGCAGGCCGAGGCGGGCGAGGACGACCTGGTGGGCGAGGGTGGTCTTGCCGACGCCGGGTGCGCCGACGATCATCAGGCTTTCACCGGCGGCCCAGGCTGTCTGTTCGCGGTGCCCCAGAGGGGTTCCTTGTCCGCGCCGGTCTTGGTGACGAAGTCCCAGCCGTTGACGATGTAGCGGGCCAGGCGACTGCTACCGGAGGCCAGGGCGCGCTCGCGCTCGGCACGGATCTCCGTCTCGACGGCCGTGCGGATCTCATCCGGGTCGGCACCTGGGGTCAGCGCGTGGTGGACGGTGCGGATGCCGGTGGCGTGCAGGGTCCGCAGTTGGGCGTCGCGGCGCACGATCTGCGCGTAGTAGTCGGCGCTGTCTGTCGAGGGCGGCGCGACGGCGACCAGCGTGTGGAGGTAGGCCGCACCTCCGATGCGGGAGAGATCTCCTTTGCCCCGCAGGTGGTCTGTGAGGGCGATGGGATCAGTCGGGGCGTCCTCTGCGCGCAGGGCGAGGATCGCGCGCCAGATGGTCTCGTGGGCGGGCCGGTAGAAGTCGCCCGCGTCCAGCGTCCTCCGTACCTGATCCACCGCCTGGTGCTTCAGCATGCACGCGCCGAGGACCGCCTGCTCGGCGTCGATGTTGTGCGGCGGCTCCCCGAAGGTGGTGCCGACGGGCGCGGGGCTTGGCTCCGACGCGCGGCGGTCCCGTCGCCGGTCGTGGGCTGACGGGCCAGGCGGCGGGGCCGTAGGCTTGTCCACAGCGGTGTCCTCACTCGGAGGATTCGGGCGGCTACCCGGTTCCTCCGTTGTCGACTGTTCCAGGGATGGGCGGTTCGAGGTTTCTGCTGTGGCCCCCGGTGTTCGTAGCACTGGGGGCCTTTTTCGTCGCGATGCCGGGTGGCTGGCCCGGCTGGCCGATGCAGTTCGGCTCAGTTGCGTTTCATCTTGCATCAAGTTAACGTCGTGCTCGACGCATTGCAAATGGGCTTATCGACGATGCATGGAGGGTTGGCCGTGGCTGACGAAGACCGGCGACAACGGCTGGAGGGGGAGGAGAACGTCGCTCGGCGCATCAAGATGGAGCGCGAGGCGCGCGGGTGGAGTACCGCCACGCTCGCCGAGCGCCTTACCGAGGCCGGCTACCCGCTCAACCAGTCGGCGGTGTGGCGCATCGAGAGCGGCGAGCCACGCCGCAGGGTCAACCTGGACGAGGCCATCGGCTTCGCCAAGGTCTTCGACATCTCCCTGGACAACCTGGTCGGACCACCCGAGATCGCCGCGAACACCCACGTGAAGCGGCTGCTGGCGGAGTTCGCCGAGAGCTGGCAGAAGTCTGTCGCCGCCCGCAAGGAGATGGACCGGGCCCGCGAGGCGCTCGACTCCTACGGCCGTGCCCACCCGAACCTCGAAGAGCTCATCAAAGCGATGATCACCCGGGTCGTGGCGGACGCGGCCGATGACGACTACCGCTCGCCGAACTTCCCGCCGGGCGCCTCCGGCACCGGAGGTCTCGGCGACCCAGGAACCGAGACGTAGCCAGAGCACCCGAGGGCGTGCCCCGACCACCTGAGGCCGCCCGCTATCCGTCGCTGCTTCCGCACGCCAGTCCCGTCGCCGATCCGATGATGACCGGCATCATGCCGGGCATCCGGCGGTTTGGTGCGGCCGGAATCTGCGGCTAACGTCCCGTCCCGCCGGTCCGACCACGGGCTTCGCCAGCCAGTGAACCCTCGACCAGCCATGCCCTCCGCAGCCTCTCGGCGCTACGAACGCCGGGGGTCGCCACGCGGACCCGAACCACCAATCGCCCATCCCTGGAACATCGACAACGGTGGCGCATAGCCGAAAGCGCCGCTGGGATAGGACACCCATGTCCGAAACGTCTTTCGAGCTCTCCCGAGTGGCCTACGCCCTCGGCACCACCGAGCACGTGCTCCTCCGCCTGATCGCTGATCAGGACGGGGCTGCGGCCGACTCCACACTGGTCGCGCTCACCGTCGAGGAGGCTGCCCGCCGACTCGGCATCGGGCGAACGAAGATGTACGAGTTCGTCGTCTCCGGCGAGATCCCCTCCGTGAAGATCGGAAGCCTCCGCCGGATACCCGCCGAGGCGGTGGGCGCGTTCCTCGCGAAGCGCCTTCACTCCGCCGGCCTCGACCTTGCGGCCTGAGGGGGCAGACATGGCGAACTCCCGTCAGCCCAACGGCGCATCATCCATCCACCAGGCCAAGGACGGTCGTTGGCACGGCTACGTCACCGTCGGAGTCAAGGACGACGGTCGTCCCGACCGCCGTCACGTCACCCGTAAGACCCGAGCCGATGTCACCAAGGCGGTCCGCGAGCTGGAACGGCAGCGCGACTCCGGCGCGGTGCGGAAGACCGGCCAGACCTGGACCGTCAAGACGTGGCTCACCCACTGGGTCGAGAACATCGCCGCTCTGCATGTCTCCGAGAACACCATCGATGGCTACCGCGTGGCCGTGAACCACCACCTCATCCCCGGCCTCGGTGCACACCGCCTGGAGAAGTTGGAGCCGGAGCACCTGGAACGCTTCTACAAGAAGATGCGGGACAACGGCAGCGCCGCCGGCACCGCGCACCAGGTCCACCGCACGGTGCGCGCGGCGCTCAACGAGGCGAAGCGCCGTCGGCACATCACTGAGAACCCGGCGACGGTCGCCAAGGCCCCGCGGTTGGAGGAAGAGGAGGTCGAGCCGTACTCGGTCGAGGAGGTGCAGCGGCTTCTCATCGAAGCGGAGCGCCAGCGGAACGCCGCCCGTTGGGTGATTGCCCTGGCCCTCGGCCTGCGGCAGGG
This sequence comes from Kitasatospora sp. NPDC059648, assembly GCF_042734825.1. Taxonomy (NCBI): domain Bacteria; kingdom Bacillati; phylum Actinomycetota; class Actinomycetes; order Kitasatosporales; family Streptomycetaceae; genus Kitasatospora; species Kitasatospora sp. NPDC059648. Next base: position 12,359 of record NZ_JBHWDU010000025.1, read on the forward strand.
CGAGGTGTTGGGCCTGCAGTGGACCGATGTCGACTTCGAAGCCAGCGTCATCCGCGTGCGGCGTGGACGGTTGCGGCCCCGCTACCATCACGGCTGCGGTGACCGCTGTGGGCGCAAGCCGGGCTACTGCCCGCAGAAGATCAGCATCCGTCGCGAGACCAAGGACACCAAGTCCCGTGCGGGCAGGCGCCCGATCGGTGTCCCCGACGAGCTGATGAACCTGCTTGCGCGGCACAAGGTTGAGCAGGACCGCGAACGGCGGCTTGCCCGCGACCTGTGGGAGGAGAAGGGGTACGTCTTCACCTCTCCGACCGGCCAGCCGCTGAACCCCAACACCGACTACCACCGGTGGAAGGACCTGCTGAAGGCCGCGAATGTTCGCGATGGTCGGCTCCACGATGCCCGCCACACCGCTGCCACTGTCCTGCTGATCCTCGGCGTTCCCGATGCGGTCGTCGACGCGATCATGGGGTGGGAGCCTGGCAAGTCCGCTCGGATGCGCCGGCGGTACCAGCACCTGACGGCCCCTGTCCTCAAGGACACCGCCGACAAGATCGGCGGTTTGCTCTGGGCGGCTGGCCGTTCTGCGTAGCTCTTCAACGCCAAGGGCCTCGACCACTGAATGGTCGAGGCCCTTGCCGTTCCCGGGGTGACTGCCGATATCTGCCGAAGTCTGCCGAGTCTTGCCGAAGCCTGCCGACTCTGGTTTGATATCCCTCGGCAAGACCGGCATGCGCCGGATCGTTGAGAAAGGGGGGCGGAGTCCCGTGGCGAAGAGTGACGAGGGCGAGCGCCCTGACTGGCGCGACGAGCGTATGGGCACCAAGGTGCGCGTGGCCCTCTGGCTTCTCGCTGAGGTCGGTGAGGGTTGCGTCTTCACCCGGGAGCAGCTGAGAGCGGCGTTTCCGAACGCGGCTCAGGTCGATCGTCGAATGCGTGACCTTCGCGATGATGACTGGGTCATCGAAACGCAGCTCACGCAGGTCTCGCTGCAGGCACACGAAATGCTCTTCGTGCGGGCCGGGGCGGCGGTCTGGGACCCGTCGATTCGTGCCGCCCGTCAGCGACGTTCGCGCTCTGCGCGCCTCGAAGCCCTTGCGAGGGATGGATGCAGCTGCGTGCGTTGTGGTCAGGCGCCGGGCGAGCGGTTCCTGGACGTTGCCTACGCCGTGCCGCTTTCGGAAGGCGGTCAGGCTGACCTCGGCAACCTGATCACCCTTTGTGCAAACTGCAATGCCCTCGCTACCCGTGGCCTGGACGAGACCCCCGGAGGAGACGACGTCTGGATGCAGTTGGAGGGTCTGTCCCTGCGCGAGCAGTCTCGCCTGCTGGCGTGGATGGCTATGGGGCGACGTCCGCTTTCGCCTGCTGAGCGGGCCTGGCAGGCCTACCGCCGCCTGCCGGCGGACCGCGCCCAGTCGCTCAAGGAGAGACTCGGCGAGGTTGTGAACGGCCAACTTGGCGACGATGAGGCGGCTCAATCGCCGAAGGCTGGCGACTCCGCGCTGTAGCCACAAAATACTTCCGCCGGACTCCGTGTCACCTTCCACAGATCCACGGGCCCGGCGGCCGGCTCCACCCCGTCTAATGAGGAGAACCATGTTCAGTATGCAGGTTGCGCTGTTCGAGGGCGAGCGTCCGCCCAGGCTCGAGCTCCTGGCGGCTGCTGTTGCCGTCGGCTACACCGCCGGTTACGGCGTCGCGGCTGGCAATGAGATCGCTCAGGCGGTCGGCGCGGCTATCGCGTCTGGGATTGCCTGGCTGTGGGCGCGGTGGCGCCAGTAACGACGGCTCGCTGAATCGGATGTAGGCGACGTAGCTCTTCCGTGGCGCCCTGGTCCTGCTCGCCTGGTAGGACCAAGGCCCGTCCGTCTACAGATCCCAACTGCAACCAAAACTGCAACCACGGAACGACGAAGGCCCGGACCGCTGAGCGGTCCGGGCCTTCGTTTGCCCTGGCGGGCGGAGGCGGAGGATACGAGATTCGAACTCGTGAGGGGTTGCCCCCAACACGCTTTCCAAGCGTGCGCCCTAGGCCTCTAGGCGAATCCTCCGTGGGAGAGCTTAGTACATGTTTTGGGGTGCTCGCGACCAGCTATCCCGCAGGCCGGAGGGCGGGGGTGGCCTGTGGATCGTCGGGGCCGGGATCCGGTAGTGTGGGGGTCAGCCCCTCGTGTGGCGTCATCTCTCTGAACCCCCCCAGGGCCGGAAGGCAGCAAGGGTAGGAGGGCTCTGGCGGGTGCACGGGGGGTCTTTGCGTTCCCGGGGGCGTCCCGGCCGGGGCCGGGGGCGAAGGGGCGACGCGTTTGTCGGCCCGTCCCGATATCGTCGGTGGTGTGTCCCTAGCCCTGTACCGCCGCTACCGCCCCGAGACCTTCGCGGAGGTCATCGGGCAGGAGCACGTGACCGCTCCGCTCCAGCAGGCCCTGCGCAACAACAGGGTCAACCACGCGTACCTGTTCAGCGGGCCGCGCGGCTGTGGCAAGACGACGAGCGCGCGCATCCTGGCCCGTTGCCTGAACTGTGAGCAGGGGCCGACGCCGACGCCCTGCGGGGAGTGCCAGTCCTGTCGGGACCTCGCGACCGGCGGCCCCGGCTCGATCGACGTGATCGAGATCGACGCCGCCTCGCACGGTGGTGTGGACGACGCGCGCGAGCTGCGCGAGCGGGCCTTCTTCGCGCCGGTGCACAGCCGGTACAAGATCTTCATCCTGGACGAGGCGCACATGGTGACCTCGGCCGGCTTCAACGCGCTGCTCAAGGTGGTCGAGGAGCCGCCGGAGCACCTCAAGTTCATCTTCGCGACCACCGAGCCGGAGAAGGTGATCGGGACGATCCGGTCCCGCACCCACCACTACCCGTTCCGGCTGGTCCCGCCCGGCACGCTGCGCGACTACCTGGCGGAGGTCTGCGGCCGCGAGGGCATCCAGGTCGAGGACCCGGTGTTCCCGCTGGTGGTACGGGCCGGCGCGGGCTCGGTGCGTGACTCGATGTCGGTCATGGACCAGCTGCTGGCCGGGGCCGGCGAGGGCGGTGTCACCTACCAGATGGCGACCGCGCTGCTCGGGTACACCGACTCGGCACTGCTGGACGAGGTGGTGGACGCCTTCGCCGCGCACGACGGCGCGACGGTGTTCCAGGTGATCGACCGGGTGGTCGAGGGCGGGCACGACCCGCGCCGCTTCGTCACCGACCTGCTGGAGCGGCTGCGCGACCTGGTGATCCTCGCCACCGTGCCGGAGGCGGGCGAGAAGGGGCTGATCGACGCCCCGGCGGACCGGATCGCCGTGATGCAGGCGCAGGCGGACGCGTTCGGCGCGGCCGAGCTGAGCCGGGCGGCCGACATCGTCAACACCGGGCTCACCGAGATGCGCGGAAACGCGGCGCCGAGGCTCCAGCTGGAGCTGATCTGCGCCCGGGTGATGCTGCCCGGTGCGTACAGCGACGAGCTGTCGCTCCAGGCGCGCCTGGACAAGCTGGAGCGCCGGGCGGCCGCGGGCGGCTTCGCCGCGCCGGCCGGGACGGCGCCGATGGCCGCCGTGCCGACGGCCGCCCCGTCGGTGGTGGAGGTGCCGGTGGAGGTACCCGCGCCGGCCGTTGCGCCGGCGATGCCCGCCGCGCCGGTTGCCCCGGCACCCGCTCCAGCGCAGGCGACCCCGCCTCCGGCCCCCGCCGGGCCCGCCCCGGGCGCCTGGCCGATCCCCCGCAGCTTCCCGCCCGCCGGCGGCGCCCCGGCCCCGGCCGCGCCGCCCGTGCAGTCGCAGCCGCAGTCGGCCCCGCAGCCCGCGCCCACCCCGCCCCCGGTCCAGCCGGCCGCCCCCGTCCCCGCCGCTGCGGCCCCGGCCCCCGGCGGCCAGCCGTCCGCGGCCGCCCAGCAGGGTGCGGCGCAGGTCCGGCAGCTGTGGCCGCAGATCCTGGAGGCGGTGAAGAACCGCCGCCGCTTCACCTGGATCCTGCTCAGCCAGAACGGCCAGGTGGCCGGGTTCGACGGCAGCACCCTCCAGGTCTCGTTCATCAACGCGGGCGCCCGGGACAGCTTCGTCGGCAGCAACAGCGACGACGTGCTGCGCCAGGCGCTGTCCGACGCGCTGGGCGTGGACTGGCGGATCGAGTGCATCGTCGACCCGTCCGGTGGCGGTGGTGGAGGCGGCGGCACGGCCCCGACCGCGACCGCCTCGGCCGGCGGTGGCTGGGGGGCCCCGGCCCGTCCCGCGGCCGCCGCGCCGCCGGCGGCCGCCCCCGCCCCGGTGCAGCCCCAGGTGCAGGCGCCCGCCCCGGTCCGGTCGCAGCCCCAGCCGTCGGCCCCGGCCCCCGCGCCGGTACAGGCCCCGCCGCCCGCCGCGCCGGTGCCCCCGGCCCGCCCGGTGCGGTCGGTGGCTCCGGAGGACGACATCCCGGAGGAGGACGACCCGGACCTCAACGAGGAGGCCTTCTCCGGCCAGGAGCTGATCATCCGCGAGCTGGGCGCCACGGTGCTGGAGGAGATCCACCACCGGGGCAACTGAGCGGGGCCCGGCAGGACCGGGTGGGGCATCGGGCGCCCGGACACTGTCCCCACGGGCGGGCCCGGCCCCGTAGGCTCGGCGGTGACGAACGAAGTACCGCGTGACAGCAAGGAGTGAGCCGTGTTTCCCGGTGGTGGTCAGCCCAACATGCAGCAGCTGCTCAAGCAGGCGCAGAAGATGCAGCAGGAGCTCGCGAAGGCCCAGCAGGAGCTGGCCGAGGCGAAGGTGAACGGTACGGCCGGCGGTGGCCTGGTCGAGGCCACGGTGACGGGCTCGGGCGAGCTGGTGGCGCTGACCATCGCCCCGGCCGCCGTGGACCCGGAGGACACCGAGACCCTGGCCGACCTGATCCTGGCGGCCGTCCGGGACGCGACCCAGGCGGCCCAGAAGATGCAGGCCGAGCGGATGGGCCCGCTCACCCAGGGCCTGGGCGGCGGCGGCATCCCGGGTCTGCCGTTCTAGGACTTCCCCGTCCGGGAAGCCCTCCCGGGACGTCCCTTCCAGGACGTTCCTCATGTGATTTCTGTGGGAGTCGGGCGTCGGCCGGTGTGTCCGGCGCCCGATTCGTTGGATGATGGCACCGGAGCACCTCCGACCAGGAGCACACCGACCATCCGAGGGAAGGCGCGACGTTGTACGAGGGCGTGGTTCAGGACCTGATCGACGAACTGGGCAGGCTGCCCGGCGTCGGGCCCAAGAGCGCCCAGCGGATCGCCTTCCACGTGCTGCAGGCCGACCCGGTCGACGTGCGCCGCCTCGCGCACGCGCTGCTGGAGGTCAAGGACAAGGTCCGCTTCTGCGTGGTCTGCGGCAACGTCGCGGAGGCCGAGCAGTGCCGGGTCTGCCTGGACCCGCGCCGCGACCTCGGCGTCATCTGCGTGGTCGAGGAGCCCAAGGACGTCGTCGCCATCGAGCGCACCCGTGAGTTCCGCGGCCGCTACCACGTGCTGGGCGGCGCGATCAGCCCCATCGAGGGCGTCGGCCCGGACGACCTGCGCATCCGCGAGCTGCTCGCGCGCCTCGCGGACGGCACGGTCACCGAGCTGATCCTGGCCACCGACCCCAACCTGGAGGGGGAGGCGACCGCCACCTATCTGGCCCGGCTCTGCAAGCCGATGGGCCTGAAGGTGACCCGGCTGGCGAGCGGCCTGCCCGTCGGCGGGGACCTGGAGTACGCGGACGAGGTCACCCTCGGCCGCGCCTTCGAAGGGAGACGACTGCTCGATGTCTGACCGGACGATCAACCAGCAGCCCCACGGCCGGAAGCCCCACCCGGAGCCGGAGGCCCACGCCCCGCACATCCACGGTCCGCACACCCACGGTCCGCACACCCACGGCCACGGCTCCGAGCCGGACGACTTCGCCGTGCAGATCGCCGACTCGGTGGAGAGCTTCGTGCTCGCCGTCACCGAGGTCGCCAAGGGCGACGAACCGGGCAGCGCGGTCTCGCTGCTGCTCCTGGAGGTCTCGCAGCTGCTGCTGGCGGGCGGCCGACTGGGCGCCATCGAGGACGTCGTCCCGGAGGACCGCTTCGAGCCCGACGCCGGGCCGGAGCCGGACGGCGAGCAGCTGCGCGAGCGCCTCGCCGAACTGCTCGCGCCGATCGACGTCTACCACGAGGTCTTCGACCCGTACGGCCCGCCGGAGAAGCCGAACGCCTTCCGCATCTCGGACGACCTGGCCGGTGTGGTCAGCGAGCTCCAGCACGGTCTGACCCACTACCGCGAGGGCCGGGTCAGCGAGGCGCTGTGGTGGTGGCAGTTCTCGTACCTCTCCAACTGGGGCACGACCTGCACGGCGGTGCTGCGGGCGCTGCAGTCGCTGATCGCCCACGTCCGGCTGGACAGCCCGATCGGTGCGGCGCCGGACGGCGCGGACACCGACGACGACGGGCTCACCGACGAGCAGCTGGAGCAGCAGGCGGGCGACCTGATGGCGGCGGAACTCGGTGCCGGCCGGTAGGCCCGACGCCCGCCCCGCCGCAGGTCCACCACCGCGATGTCCGGCCGGTGATCCACGGCGGGCAGGTGCCGAAGCGGAGGCGGATTGTGACGAATGCCTCAGCAATCCGCCCGGAAAAGAAATCCGACCGCGGTGACGGGCACCAGTCCGAGGATTCTGCGGAACCGCACCGAATGCCCCGCAGACCTGCCGGTGGAACCGTCCGGATCGCCGCCCACGTGCTGAAACGGCCGTCTCATCATATGGAAGGCGCCGGTCGGGGTACCCCTGCTCGGTAGACTGGCGCGGACCGCACCCCCCTTTCCCCCGGGGGTACGGGGGCCTGGCGCCCCCGGAAAACGACACTAGTCGAGGAGCGCACGTGGGCCTTGTCGTGCAGAAGTACGGCGGCTCATCCGTTGCGGATGCCGAGGGCATCAAGCGCGTTGCCCGCCGAATCGTTGACGCCAAGAAGGCCGGCCATGAGGTCGTCGTCGTGGTGTCCGCGATGGGCGACACGACGGACGAGCTCATCGAACTCGCGGAGCAGGTGTCACCGCTTCCTGCCGGCCGTGAGTTCGACATGCTGCTGACCGCTGGAGAGCGCATCTCCATGGCGCTGCTGGCCATGGCGATCAAATCCCTGGGTCACGAGGCCCAGTCCTTCACGGGCAGCCAGGCCGGTGTCATCACCGACTCCGTCCACAACAAGGCGCGCATCATCGACGTGACGCCGGGTCGCATCCGCACCGCCCTGGACGAGGGCAACATCGCGATCGTGGCCGGCTTCCAGGGCGTGTCCCAGAGCAGCAAGGACATCACCACGCTGGGCCGAGGCGGCTCGGACACCACGGCCGTCGCGCTGGCCGCCGCGCTCAAGGCCGAGGTCTGCGAGATCTACACCGACGTGGACGGCGTGTTCACCGCCGACCCGCGGGTGGTGAAGAAGGCGCGCAAGATCGACTGGATCGCGTACGAGGACATGCTGGAGCTGGCCTCGTCGGGTTCCAAGGTGCTGCTCGACCGCTGCGTGGAGTACGCCCGCCGCTACAACATCCCGATTCACGTACGCTCGTCCTTCTCGGGTCTTCCCGGGACGATCGTCAGCAACGACAACCCGAACCAGCCCGAAGGGGGCGAGATGGAGCAGGCCATCATCTCCGGAGTCGCCCACGACACCTCGGAGGCCAAGGTCACGGTCGTCGGCGTGCCCGACAAGCCGGGCGAGGCGGCGCGCATCTTCCGCGCCATCGCCGACGCCGAGGTCAACATCGACATGGTGGTGCAGAACGTCTCCGCCGCGTCGACCGGCCTGACCGACATCTCCTTCACCCTGCCGAAGACCGAGGGCCAGAAGGCCATCGACGCGCTCGGCCGGGTCAAGGAGGGCATCGGCTACGAGTCGCTGCGCTACGACGACGCGATCGGCAAGATCTCGCTGGTCGGCGCCGGCATGCGCTCCAACCCGGGCGTCACCGCCACCTTCTTCGAGGCGCTGTCCGCCGCGGGCGTCAACATCGAGCTGATCTCCACCTCGGAGATCCGCATCTCGGTGGTCACCCGCGCCGACGACGTCCCGGAGGCGGTCCGCGCCGTGCACAGCGCCTTCGGCCTGGACAGCGAGAGCGACGAGGCCGTCGTCTACGGCGGCACCGGGCGATGACCCGGCAGCCGGGCAGGGGCTCCCGGACGTGACCCGGCGGCCCAACCTCGCCGTCGTCGGCGCCACCGGCGCGGTCGGCGAGGTGCTGCTCGGCCTGCTCTCGCTCCGTCAGGACGTGTGGGGCGAGGTCCGACTCGTCGCCTCCCCGCGCTCGGCCGGCCGTACGCCGGTGGTGCGCGGGGAGCCGGTCGAGGTCGTCCCGCTGACCGAGGAGGCCTTCGCGGGGATCGACGTCGCCGTGTTCGCCGTCCCCGACACGGTCTCCGCCCAGTGGGCGCCGATCGCGGCGGCCAAGGGCGTCGTGGTGGTCGACGACTCGGCCGCCTTCCGCACCGCCGGGGACGTGCCGCTGGTCGTCCCTGAGGTCAACGCGGCCGCGCTGCGGATCCGTCCGCGCGGCATCGTGGCCAGTCCGGCCGGCACCACGCTCGCGCTGGTGGTGGCGATCGGCGCGCTGCACGCCGAGTACGGGCTGGAGCAGCTCGTGGTCGCCACCTACCAGGCCGCCAGCGGCGAGGGCCGGGACGGCGTGGCGGCGCTGCGCGAGCAGACCGCCCTGGTGGCCGGCAGCGAGGTCGGCCGGCAGACCGGCGACCTGCGCGCGGTGATCACCGATGAGGGGCCGTTCGCCGCCCCGCTCGCCCTCAACGCCGTGCCCTGGACCGGCGGCCTGCGTGAGGGCGGCTGGTCCGCCCAGGAGCTGGGCCTGCGCGACGAGGCCCGCAAGGTGCTCGGCCTGCCCGCCCTACGGGTCTCGGCGACCTGCGTGCGCATCCCGGTCGTCCGCACCCACGCGCTGGCCGTGCACGCCCGCTTCGAGCGCGAGGTCAGCCAGGAGCACGCCCAGGACATCCTGCGCGAGACGCCCGGCGTCGTCCTCTACGACGACCCAGCGTCCGGGGAGTTCCCCACCCCGAACGACGTGGTCGGCACCGACCCGGTCTGGGCCGGGCGGGTGCGCCGGGCGCTGGACGAACCGGACGCGCTCGACCTCTTCCTCTGCGGCGACAACCTGCGCAAGGGCGCCGCGCTCAACCTGCTGCAGATCGCCGAACTGGTGGCCGGCGAGCTGACGGTCGACCCCACCTGACGGCCGGCCCGGATCGGCGGCCCTTCCCGACTGACGGTCTAGCAGCCCGGGGAGCCGTCATCGGACCGGTCCGGAGGGCCCTTTGTGCCCGAGGATGTCCGGACCTGTGTCCGCTCCTCGACACAATCCGTCCGGAATCCCGTGGGAATCCCCTGGAGGCCTCTTCCGCCGATGCGGAAGAATGGGCCCCGGGCTGGGCAACCATGACAGGGGATCGAGTGTCCAACGGGCGTGGCGAACGTGATGGTGGGGGCAGGGACGGGCATCTCGGCGCGGGCCGTGGTGACCTTCCCGTCGCGCGCCCCGTGGTCGTCGAGTAGGCCGGAAGAAGACCAGATGACGGCGGCCGCACCCGGTGCGGCGGACTCCGGTGCCGGTACCGACGCGGGTACCAGCGAGGACCTGCTCACCGCGACCTACCAGGCGCACTACCGCTCGCTGCTGCGGCTCGCCGCGCTGCTCCTGGATGACCTCTCCACCTGCGAGGACATCGTGCAGGAGGCCTTCATCCGGGTGCACGCCGCCCGGCGCCGGGTGCGCGAGCCCGAGAAGACCCTGGCCTACCTCCGGCAGACGGTGGTCAACCTGTCGCGCTCCACGCTGCGCCGCCGGATCCTGGGCCTGCGACTGCTGCCGAAGCCCATGCCTGACATGGCCAGTGCAGAAGAAGGTGCCTACGATGCCCTGGAGCGCGACCAGCTGAAGGCCGCGCTGAAGGGTCTGCAACGCCGTCAGCGGGAGGTTCTGGTGCTGCGTTACTTCGTGGACATGACGGAGGCGCAGGTCGCCGAGGCCCTGGGCATCTCACTCGGTTCGGTGAAGGCGTACGGCTCGCGCGGACTCGCCGCCCTCCGGATCCAGATGGAGGCCGGACATGGCTGACGGCGCCGGGCAGTGGCCGGAGGACGACGTACCCGGTCTGTCCACCGAGGAACGGGCGCTGCGCGAGCTGATGCGGCACGCGGTGGCCGGGATCCAGCCCGGGGCCGGCGCCCTGCCCCGGCTCCGGCAGGCCGTACCCAGGCGCCGGGCCGCCAGGCGCGGGGCGTGGACCGGCGCGGCGGCGCTGGCCCTGGCGGTCGCGATCGCCCTGCCCGTACTCCAGGAGGGCGACCACCTCGGACTCTCCGGCGGGCCCGGCTCCACGACCGCCGACGGCGCGACCCTCGCGGCACCCAGCGGCGCCGCGGTCGGCGGCGGAACCACCGGTGCCGGAGTGCACACCGGCACCGGGGGCGGGGGCACCGCCTCCGTGCCGGGCGCGGGCGCCGCCTCGCCCAGTCCCGGCGCGGATGCCACCCGCCCCGGCACCGCCACCCCCACCGGGGCCACCGGCACCGGCAACGGCGGGATCCTCCCGCTCTGCACCCGGACGGACCTCGGCCAGGGCACCGCACAGGTCGGCCCGGCGGACGCCCAGGGCCGGATCTACGGCTCCTTCACGGTGTACAACGTCTCCGGACACAGCTGCCGCCTCGGCGGGCCCGGCGCGGTGTCCGTCACCGACGTCAGCGGCGCCGACCGCAGCCGGGTCCGCAACGCCGACCACGCCCCGGGCGACCCGGCGGGCAGCCTGCCCGCGATGGACGCCGAACCGCCGGTGCTCGCGCCGCAGGCGGGGTACCGGGTGCCGTTCGCGTGGATCCCCGACCAGGGTTGCGGCTCCGGCGGCGGCACCGCCGCGCCGAGCACCGGCGCCAACCAGGCCTCCCTGACCACCCAGGCCCCCGCGGCCGCCTCCGGCGCCGCCCCGGCCTCCGGCGCCTCGGCCGCGCCCAGCGTCAATCCGCCGGCCACTTCCTCGCCCACCTCCGGCACCACCTCGGCGCCGAGCCCGACGGCCACCCCGAGCGGCAACCCCACCTCCGCGCAGACCACCGCCACCATCGCCCACACCCCGGCCCCGGGCAGCCCGGCGGCCGCGACGGCCTCGCTGCCGGTCGGGTGCGGCGGAACGCTCTACCGGGGCGGGGTGCAGCTTGCCGGCGGCTCCGCGGCCCAGCCGACCGGGACGCCCGCGGCGGGCTGAGCGGCCCCGCCCCGGCCGGTTCGGCGACCGGCGCGCCGAACCCGCACGAGATCGTCCAGGCCGTCGACCCGGCCTGCCGGGCGGACCCTGTGGTCCGGGGCGGTGTGAGGAATGGTTACCGTGGGGGGTGTGTACCGGTTCCTCCTGACTCCGCGCTGGCTGGGCGGCACCGCCCTGGCGACGGCGGCCGTGGTGGTGTGCGTCTGGCTGGGCTCCTGGCAGCTCGGCCGGTTCGAGGACCGCGTCTCCACCCACCAGGAGACCAAGGCGTCGCTCACCGCTTCGGGTGACACCCGGCCGATCGACGCGCTGCTCGGCCCGGCCACCCCGCAGGTGAGCACGGAGACCGTCGGCAAGCCCGTCACGGTGACCGGGACCTTCGACACGGAGCACCAACTCCTCGTCCCCAACCGGGTGCTGGACGGCAAGCAGGGCTACTACGTGCTCACCCCGCTGCGCACCGCGGACGGACACGCCGTCGCCGTGGTGCGGGGCTGGGCGCCCGGCACCCCGTCCGGCTCCGCCCCCGCGGCCGAGGCCGCGCCCACCGGGCAGGTGACCGTCACCGGGCGGCTCCAGGCCAACGAGTCGGTCGGCAGCAACGGCGCGGTCGCGGGCGGGCTGCCCGCCGGGCAGCTCGGCATGATCAACCGGGCCTCGCTGCTGAACGTGCTGGAGTACGACGGCTGGTACGACGGCTGGGTGGCCGCCGACCAGGTGCCCGCCGGGCTGACCGCAGTCCCGACCGTCCAGCCGCAGGGCGGGGACGGACTCACCCTGCGGGCGTTCCAGAACCTGGGCTACACCCTGGAGTGGTTCGTCTTCGCCGGCTTCGTGATCTTCATGTGGTTCCGCCTGATGCGCCGGGAGGCGGAGGCGGAGCAGGACCGGGCCCTGGGGCTGGACCCGGTCCTGGACTGACCGGCCTACTTGGAGGGCTTGCCGGTCGGAGTGGCCGGCGGCTTGGCCGGGGTCGCGACCGGTGCCGGCACCACGGTCGGCGTCGGCGACTGCGACGGGGCCGTCGTACTCGGCCCGGGGCCGAACGGCGCCCCCGTGCCGTCGTCGTCCACCGGTGCGGAGCCGCCGCTGCAGTGGCCGTTGCCTACCACGGTGGTCGAATCGCGGTGGTCGATGTGGTGGTGTGTGGTGCCGCCGCTCTTCGAGCCGGACGAACCCTTGGAGCCGCTCGATCCGCTCGATCCGCTGGAGCCGATGGACCCGTGCGAGCCGGACCGGCCGCGCTCGGCCGTGTCGTCCTCCCCGCCCGTGGACTCCGTCGCGTCCGGCTCGTACGACGCCCGGACGGCGACCGAGCCGCCGACCGACCCGTCGCCCAGCGCGCTCGCCTTCGTCGCCGAACCCGTCGGGGCGGCGGACGGGGCGGCGGACGGCGCGGCCGTCGCGGTGGCGGCCGCCGTCGGAACGCCCGTCGCCGGGCTCCCCGTGCTCGCCGTCGGGCCCGCCGGCCGCGGAACGACCCGCGGCGGGCAGTCCGCCTCGTCGCCGTGCGAGCCCGAGCAGCCGCTGAGCACCAGCGCTCCGGCCACCGCCGCCCCCGCGAGCGTCAGCAGACGCCTCACCCGGCCTCTCCCGTGCTCCCGCCCGGCACGCCGAGGTGCCGCCGGACGAAGTCGATCTCCAGCCGAAGCTGCTTGATCCGCTCCTCCACCACCAGCGAGCCGTGCCCGGCGTCGAACCGGTACACCTCGTGCGGCTTGCCGAGCTGCTCCAGCCGCTCGACGTAGTTGTCGATCTGCCGGATCGGGCAGCGCGGGTCGTTGACCCCGGCGCTGATGTAGACCGGCACCCGCACCTGCTCGACGTAGGTCAGCGGTGAGGAGGCGGTGAAGCGCTCGGGGACCTCCTCCGGGGTGCCGCCGAAGAGCGTGCGGTCCAGCGACTTGAGCGCCTCCATCTCGTCGGCGTACGCGGTGCGGTAGTCCGCGACCGGCACGGCGGCGACGCCCAGCGACCAGCTGTCGGGCTGCACGCCCAGGCCGAGCAGGGTCAGGTAGCCGCCCCAGCTGCCTCCGGTGAGCACCAGCCGCCGCGGGTCGGCCAGGCCGCTGGAGAGCGCCCACTCCCGGACGGCCGCGATGTCCTCCAGCTCGATCAGGCCGACCCGCTCGTGCAGCGCGTCGGTCCAGGCCTGGCCGTAGCCGGTCGAGCCGCGGTAGTTGACCCGGACCACCGCGAAGCCGTGGTCCAGCCAGGCGGCGGGGCCGGCCGCGAAGGAGTCGCTGTCGTGGTGGGTCGGACCGCCGTGGATCTCGAACACGGTCGGGTACGGGCCCGGGCCGGCCGTGCGCGGGCGCTGCACCAGGGCGTGCACCCGACCGCCCGGCCCCTCCACCCAGACGTCCTCGACCGGGACGGAACCGGGTGGCACCGGGCCGGGCGCCCGCAGCACGACCGCCCCGGCGGTGGAGCGGACGGCGGAGGGCTCGGCGGCGGAGGACCACAGGTACTCCACGGTGCCGTCCGGACGGGCGGTGGCGCCGCCGACGGTGCCGCGCGGGGTCTCCAGGCGGGTCAGCCGGCCGTCCGCGAGGGTGTACGTGAACAGCTCGCTGCGCGCCTCGTACTCGTGCTCGACCAGCAGCTCCGCGGCGCCCGGACGCCACTGCGCGGAGACGTCGCCGGGCAGCTCCCGGCCCTGCTCGTCGCGCAGCGGCAGGGCGGTCTCGGCGCCGGTGGCGACGTCCCAGATCATCGGCTCCCAGCGGCCGGTGCGCTGGTGGGCGACCAGCAGCCGGGTGTCGCCCTCGACCGGGGCGAAGCCCAGGCAGGCGACGCCGCGAGGCTCGTCCCGGCCGGTGACCTCGTCCAGCTCGGCGACGGTCTCGACCCCGCCGCCGGTGAGCCGGACGACCCGGATCGCGGAATGCATCGCGTCCCCGTGCTCGGTGTGGTCGACGGCGAGCAGGGTGGCGTCGTGGCTGAGGTCGCCGACACCGCCGTACTCCTCGTGCCGGTAGATCTCGACCGGCTCGGCCGCACCGGGGCGGCGCAGGTGCAGGGTGGTGCCGTCCTCGTCGGTGGACCGGCCGACGACCACCGTGCCGTCGCGGCCGAGGGCCAGTCCGGCCGAGTAGGAGGGGGCGAGGCCGGGCACGGCCTCCTCGTCCGGGCCGCCCGCGAACGGCTGGCGGCGCCAGACGCCGAACTCGTCGCCGTCGTGGTCGTCGAACCACCAGACCCACTCGCCGTCCGGGGACAGCTCGGCGTCGGTGGTGCCGTTCGGGCGGTCGGTGACCTGGCGGTGGGTGCCGGTGGCCCGGTCCCAGGCGTAGACCTCGTAGGTGCCGGTCGCGTTGGACACGTACAGCGCCCGGTCGGGGGCGTCCTCGGCCCAGTCGGGCAGTGACACTCGTGCCGCCCGGAACCGCTGCTCCCACGCCGGTACGGCGCTCTTCTCCTCGCTCATCCGACCATCCAACCCGATCGGGGGGACGGAACGGAACGGGCGGGTGGGGGTCCGCCCCCACCCGCCCGGGCTCCCGCCCTGTCCACGTGCTGTGTTCACGAACGGCGCGGGAGCAGCCCGACCAGTCCCACCAGCACCAGCTCCAGCACCGCCAGCGCGGTCACACTGCGGCCGAAGGCGGCGGCCGGGTCGCCGGCGCCGTAGTAGACCAGGCCGATCAGCGCGATCCCGACGGCCCCGCCGACCTGCTGCACGGTGGCCACCACGCCGGCCGCGGCACCGGCCAAGCGGGGCTCGACGGCCGCCAGGGCGACGGTGGTGACCGGCGCGATCACCAGGCCCATGCCGAAGCCGTCGACGAACAGCCCGGGCGCCAGCCACCAGACGCTCGCGTCCGCCGCGTCGTAGGCGGCGAGGGCGAGCAGGCCCAGGCCTGCGGCCATCAGCAGCCCGCCGACGGCGATCGTGCGGCGCTCGCCGAGGCGGGCGGTGACCAGGTGGGTGGCGTTCGAGGTGAGCAGGTAGCCGAGGCCGATCGCGGTGAACACCAGCCCGGAGCCCAGCGCGTCCAGCCCGCGGCCCAGTTGCAGGTGCAGGGCGAGGACGAGGAAGAAGGAGGCCTGGCCGAGCCAGAAGGCGAGCTGGGCGAGCAGCCCGGTGCGGAAGGCGCCGCTGCGGAACAGCCGGGTGTCGACCAGGGGGGTGCCGTGGGTGGTGGTGGCCCGGTGCTGGTGGACGGCGAAGGCGGCGAGCAGGACGCCGGCGGCGGTGAGGCAGAGCACCGTCCACAGCGGCCAGTGCAGCCCGGGGCCCTGGATCAGCGGCAGCACCAGGGCGGTCAGCGCGACGGACACCAGCAGCACCCCGGCCGGGTCCAGACCCGGCCGCTGCGGGGCGCGCGACTCCGGCAGGCAACGGCGGACGGCGGCCAGGGCGGCCAGGCCGATCGGCAGGTTGATCAGGAAGCAGCTGCGCCAGCCGAGGCCCAGCAGGTCCGCGCGGATCAGCAGCCCGCCGATCAGCTGGCCGAACACCGCGCCGATGCCCATGGTCAGCCCGTAGCGGGCGAAGGCCCGGGCCTGCGCGGCGCCGTTGAACGCCGTCCGCAGGATCGCCAGCACCTGCGGGCCCATCAGTGCGGCCGCCAGGCCCTGGGCGACCCGGCCGCCGACCAGCGCGGCCGCGGTGGGGGCGAGGCCGCAGCCCGCCGAGGCGAGGGTGAACAGGGCCAGGCCCAGCGCGAACACCCGGCGGCGGCCGTAGCGGTCACCGAGCCGTCCGGCGGTGACCAGCCCGACGGCGACCGCCAGGCCGAAGCCGGCCATCACCCACTGGACGACCGCCGGGCCGGCGCCCAGATCGGCCTGGACGGAGGGGACGGCGACATTGACGACGAAGGTGTCGAGGGCGGTCATGAAGGTGGCGGTCAGGACGACCGGCAGCAGCCCCCTGGGGGCGGGTGGCTGCTCCGTCGGGGCTGCCGGGGCTGCCGGGGCTCCGTCGGGTCGCCGGGCGTCCAGGGCGGTGCTCATCTCGGGCTCTCCTCCATCGGGCTCTCGTCCATCGCTCTCGTCCATCGCTCTCGTCCATCGCTCTCCTCCGGGGTGGGGCGCCGCCGTGGGGGTGCGGCGCCCCGGTCGCAGGCCTTCCGGACTGCTCAGGCGCCCGGCACGCGGTCCAGGAAGCCGTGCACGGTGGCGATCCGGCCCTCCGGGGTGGCCGCCAGCACGTCGAAGCCGATCACCACCGGCTCGGCGCCCGCCGGGCCGAGGTTCCAGGTGAACCGGGCGATGTCGTGGTGCGCGTCCACCGGGCCGAGGGTGAACTCCAGGCCCGGGAACTGGGCCTGGGCCGCACCGATCAGCGCGTCGATCGCGTCCCGGCCGACCACCGCGGCCAGCGGGTCGGTGTAGCGGCCGTCCTCGGCCCACACCTCGTCGATCAGCTTGCGGCGGGCCGCCGGGTCGGTCTCGTTCCACACCGCGAGGTAGCGCTCGGCGAGCTGCTGGAGAGTGGTGGCGGTGATCTCGGTCATGGTCATCTCCCGTGTTCCAGTGGGTGGTTGGCGGGCCGTTCCCGCTGCTCACAAAGGTAGGGACGGGCGGCCGCGGGCGAATCGGTCACGTATCCGTACCTGCCTGCGTAGGTATTGCGCCCGGGTACCGGCGGTCGGCTCGGTAGGGTCGGGGCATGCTGTACGGGAGGGAACACGAACGGGCCGCCGTCGAAGGCCTGTTGGCGCGAGCACGGAACGGGCGCAGCGGGGCGCTGCTGCTCCGCGGCGAGGCCGGGATCGGCAAGACCGCCCTGTTGGACGACGCGGTGGCACGGGCCGGGCAGGGGTTCCGGGTGGTCCGGGCCGCGGGCGTCGAGTACGAGGCCGAACTGCCCTTCGCCGGCCTGAGCCTGCTGCTGGCGCCCGGCCTGGACCGGCTGGACGTGCTGCCGGGGCCGCAACGGCGGGCGCTGGAGGCGGCGTTCGGCCTCGGCGAGGGTTCGGCTTCGACCGAGCCGCCCGTCGGCCCCGCCGACCGGCTGCTGGTCGGCCTGGCCACCCTCGGCCTGCTCGCCGAACTCGCCTCCGACCGGCCTCTGTTGTGCGTGGTCGACGATGTGCAGTGGCTCGACAAGGCCTCCCTGGACGCCCTGCTGCTGGCCGCCCGCCGCCTCCAGGCCGAAGGCGTCGCCCTGCTGCTCGCCGCCCGCACCGAGGGCGGTGCCCCCGACGAGCGCCGACTCGGCCTGCCCGAACTGCGGGTGGGCGCCCTGGCCGAAGCCGACGCCACCCGGGTGCTGGCCGAGCGGGCCGGCCCCGGCCTGCCCGCCGCCGTCCGCGACCGACTGCTCGCCGAAGCCGCCGGGAACCCGCTCGCCCTCACCGAACTCCCCGTCGACACCGGCCCGCAGGCGCACACCGCGGGCGGTCTGCCGCTCACCAGCCGGCTGCTGATCGCCTTCCACGGCCAGGTCACCGGCCTGCCCCCGGCCACCCAGACCCTGCTGCTGGTCGCCGCCGCCGAGGAGAGCGGCCAACTCGACGTCGTGCTGGCCGCCGCGTCCGCGCTCGGCGTCGGTTCCGAACACCTCACCCCCGCCGAGGAATCCGGCCTGGTCACCGTCACCCCCGACCGCCGGATCGTCTTCCGCCATCCGCTGCTGCGCTCCGCCGTCCTCCAGCGCGCCCCGCACCACCAGCGGCTGACGGCCCACCGGACCATCGCCGAGGCCCTCCCCGAGGGCGACCGCCGCACCTGGCACCTCGCCCTAGCCGCCACCGCCCCCGACGCCGCCCTCGCCGACGCGCTGGAGCGCACCGCCGTTCGCGCCGGCCGGCGCGGCGGCCACGGCGGCGCGGCCGCGTACGAACGGGCCGCCCGGCTCACCCCCGACCGTGACGGCGCCACCCGCCGCCTCGTCCTGGCCGCCGAAGCCGCCACCGAGGAAGGCGAGTTGGCCCACGCCGAAGCCCTCGCCGACGAGGCCGCCGCCCGTACCGACAACCCCCTGGCCCACGCCCTGCTGGACCACGTCCGGGCCACCGCGCACTTCTGGCGCGGCTCGTACCCGACGGCCTACCGGCTGCTGCTCGACGCCGCCCTCGTCGTGGACCGCGTCGCCGTGGACGGCACTGCCGTGGACGGCTCCGCCGTCGAGCCGGCCCACGCCGCCCGGATGCTGTTCCAGGCCTTCCACGCAGCCTGGTACGCGGGGGAGGAGCCGGTGGCCGACGTGCTCGACCGGCTCGCCGCCCTCCCCCTGGCCGCCGACGACCCCGTCGCCCCGCTCGCCCGCTACCTGCCCGCCGCCGTCCTCCCGGCCCTCGGCCGGCCCGCCGCCGCCCTGCCGACCGCGCGCGAGGCCGTCGAAGCCGCCCGCCGCGCGGGCGCCGAGAGCCCCGCCGACCTGGTCCAACTCTGCGGCGCCACACTCATCCTCGGCCGCGACGAGGAGACCGTCGACCTCGGTGGCGAACTGGTCGCCGAGGCCCGTGCCAAGGGAGCCCTCGGGGTGATGCCCACCCTGCAGTTCTTCCTCGCCGAAGCCGAGCTCTTCCACGGCCGCCACGCCGACGCCGAACTCACCGCCACCGAGGCGCTCGCCCTCGCCCGGGACACCGGCCAGCACCAGTGGGTCAGCCAGCTCAGCGCACTGCTCGCCTACCTGGCCGCGCTCGACGGCCGCACCGACCGCTGCACCGAACTGGCCGGCACCGCCCTCGCCACCACCGGCCGGCAGACCGCCGCCCCCGCCGCCGGCCACCCCTGGGCCCAGTGGGCGCTCGCCCTGCTCGACCTCGGCCAGGGCCGCGCCGCCGGCGCCGCCGACCGCCTCCACGCCCTCACCACCGGCCCGCACCGCCACCACGTCAGCGCCACCCGGGCCGTCCCCGACCTGGTCGAGGCCGCCGTCCGCCTCGGCACCCCGGACCGCGCCGCCGAACCCTACGAACGCTTCGCCCGCTGGACCGCGGCCGCCGACCGCCCCTGGGCCGAAGCCCTACGCATGCGCTGCCAGGCCCTGCTCGGCCCCGACGAACTCGCCGAAGGCGCCTACCGCGCCGCCCTCGACCTCCACGCCACCACCCACCGCCCCTTCGAACACGCCCGCACCGCCCTCCTCTACGGCGAATGGCTCCGCCGCACCCGCCGCCGCACCGACGCCCGCCCCCACCTCACCGCCGCCCTGGAAACCTTCGACCGCCTCGCCGCCCACCCCTGGTCCGCCCGCGCCCGCACCGAACTCTCCGCCACCGGCACCCCCGCGCCCCAGGCCCCCCTCACCCCCCTGAACTCCCTCACCCCTCAGGAACTCCAGATCGCCCGCCTCGCCGCCCAGGGCCTCACCAACCGAGACATCGCCGCCCAGCTCTTCCTCAGCCCCCGCACCGTCGCCCACCACCTCTACAAGGCCTACCCCAAACTCGGCATCACCTCCCGCACCGCCCTCCCCACCGTGTTCTGACCGCTCAGCCGGGGAGCACCAGCCGGTAGCGGCAGACCAGGAGGCCCGACCTCCCCTTCTCGAACCAGCACTCCTCGACCCGGAACAGCCCGCCGTACCGGTACCCGGGCCCCCGCCCGCCCCCTTCGGCGCGGACGACCCGTACCGGCCTCCCGGCGGTCATGCTGGTCACCAGGGCGGCGTTGCCCCGTTCGAACGTCTGGTGCTCGACCTGCCGGCCCGTGTCGGCGGCACGGCCGCCCTGGCCGGTGAAGACGATCTCGTCGCCGTGGTCCCGGTCGTCCTCGTACCCACCGGACACGAGGACGGACTCGGCCCCGCGCTCCCTGGTGCCGCAGATTCCCGTCTGCAGCGGCCGGTGCACCCTGGCGTCGGAGACCGCCCGCCGGTTCGCGAACAGCTGCCCGACCTCCACCCCCGGCACGGCCCCGAAGCCGTCAAAGCCGTTGGCCGCAGCGGAAGTGAAGTCGTTCGACAAGGCCCCGGACCTCCCAGGTGACGGGCGTCACTGCCGGGCGCGCGTTGGCCCGGTCCACGGGGATTCTTCCGGACACAACGTCAGAGGGCCCATCGGATCTCTCCGATGGGCCCTCTGCACTGGGTCGGGGTGGCGGGATTTGAACCCACGGCCTCTTCGTCCCGAACGAAGCGCGCTACCAAGCTGCGCCACACCCCGGTCTTTCTGTTTGTCGCTCCGTCTCCTTCGCGACGAGTAGAACTCTACCGGACGCTCGCCGAGACACGAAATCCGGTTTCGGGCGGGCGTCCGGTCGGATCAGCGGGGGGTGGGGGTGAGGGTGAGGAGGGTGGCCTCCGGGGGGCAGGCGAAGCGGACCGGGGTGTAGCGGTTGGTGCCGCAGCCTGCGGAGACGTGGAGGTAGGAGCGGTGGCCGCCGGCCTGGTGGGTGGAGAGGCCCTTGACCCGGCGGGTGTCGAGGTCGCAGTTGGTGACCAGGGCGCCGTAGAAGGGGATGCAGAGCTGGCCGCCGTGGGTGTGGCCGGCCAGGATCAGCGGGTAGCGGTCGGCGGTGAAGGCGTCGAGGACGCGCAGGTAGGGCGCGTGGACGACGGCGAGGGAGAGGTCGGCGTCGGCGGAGGGGCCGCCGGAGACCTCGGCGTAGCGGTCGCGGCGGATGTGGGGGTCGTCGAGGCCGGTGAACTCCATGTCGAGGCCGTTGACGGTGAGGCGGCCACGGGTGTTGGTCAGGTCGAGCCAGCCGGCCGCGTCGAAGCCGTCCCGGAGCTTCTCCCAGGGGTTGTGGACGGCGCCGGTGATGCCGCGGTTGCCGGTGCCGTCGGGGTTGTTCATGCCGTGGACGCCGCTGCGCATGGCCTGGAGGTAGCGGGCCGGGTTCTTGCGGGCCGGGCCGTAGTAGTCGTTGGACCCGAAGACGTAGACGCCGGGGAAGTCCATGAGCGGTCCGAGCGCGTCGAGGGTGGCCGGGACGCCGAGCGGGTCGGAGAGGTTGTCGCCGGTGTTGACCACCAGGTCGGGGCGCAGGCCGGCCAGGCTCCGCAGCCAGCGCTGCTTCTTGCCCTGCCCGCTCACCATGTGGATGTCGGACACCTGGAGGATCCGGACGGGCTTGGCGCCGTGCGGCAGGACGGGGACCTCGACCCGGCGGAGCCGGAAGGCACGCACCTCGTACCCGACGGAGTAGGCGAGGCAGGCGGCGCCGGCGGCGGCGACACCGAGGGGAACGGAGTACAGCGGTCGCATCAGCCCATGCTCTCAGACGGTGGATCAGCTGGTGAACGTCCGGTGGCCCGCTGTGGGACCGGCGCCGGCGTCGGGGTCCTCGGACTCCCGCCGGGCGCGCAGGGCCCGGACCTTGTTGCGGTTGCCGCACCGCTCCATCGAGCACCAGCGCCGCCGCCCGGGCCGCGAGGTGTCGACGAAGACCAGCCGGCAGTTGTGCGCCCCGCACTCCCGGATCCGGTCCGCGTACGGACCGGTGAGCAGGGCGATGGCGTCCCGGGCGAGGGTGGAGACCAGCTGGGCCCCGTCGGCGGGCAGCGGGGCGGCCGCGGTGCCGTCCGGGGCGATCTGCGGCACGAGCGGAGGGCGGGCGGCGGCCCGGTTGAGGGCGGCGTGGTCCGCTGCGCTGCAGGCCGTGCCGTGAGCGCGGGCGGCGGCCAGCCGCCAGAGGGCGTCGCGCAGGGTGCGGGCGTCGGCGAGCTGCTCGGCGGTGATCCGTACGGCCCCGGCGGGCAGCCGAAGGCGGGAGCGGGGGAGCCAGTCGGCGAGGTCGGACGGGCGGTGCAGGGCCTCGTAGCGGGAGAGGTCGCCGGGGCCGCCGGTGGTGAGCAGTTCGAGGCAGAGGGCGCCGGGGTCGAAGAGGAAGCTGCCGCCGCCCGGAGCGCTGAGGACCAGGCCGGGCGCGGCGTCCGGTGCTCCGTCTCGATCGGTCATGTAACCAGGGTAAGTGGTTACAGGCCGTCGCGGACCGGACCGGGGTGTCGGCGGTTAATGGCAAGCGACCGAACGGCGCAGGTGGAAGACTCGTGGCCATGACGACGCTCAAGGAGCAGCTGCAGGAGGACCTCACGGCTGCCATCAAGGACCGGGACGAGCTGCGCTCGTCCACCATCCGGCTCACGCTGTCCGCCGTCACCAGCGAGGAGGTGGCGGGTGACGAGAAGCGCGAGCTGTCCGACGACGAGGTGCAGCGGGTGATCGCCCGCGAGGCGAAGAAGCGCCGCGAGGCGGCCGAGGCCTTCGACAAGGCCGGCCGGGTCGACCAGGCCGCCCGGGAGCGCGCCGAGGGCGAGGTGCTGGCGGGCTACCTGCCCAAGCAGCTGTCGGACGAGGAGCTGGCCGCGATCGTGGCCGCCGCCGTGGCCGAGAGCGGGGCGAGCGGTCCGCAGGCGATGGGCGCCGTGATGAAGCTGGTGAAGCCGAAGGTGGACGGCCTGGCCGAGGGCGGCCGGGTGGCCGCCGCGGTGAAGGCCGCGCTGGCCTGAGCGACCCCCGCACAGGAGCCGCGAACGCCGAAGGGGCGCCCCCCGAAGATCCGGAGGGCGCCCCTTCGCCGTTCATGGGGAACTCGCGCGGGGAGACCGGTCAGCCGTTGCCGCCGCCGTGCTTGCCGCCGTTGCCGTTCCCGTTGCCGTTCCCGCCGCCGATCACGCCCGGCGGGAGGGTGAACCCGCCTCCTATCACCCCACCGGGACTGTTCCCGTTGCCCGGGCCGGCCGGCGGCGGGTTCTGGGCCCCCGGCTGCTGCGGCGGCTGGGGGTTCGGGTCGGCCGCCGGGGGAGCGGCCGGCGGAGGCGTGGTCGCCTGGGGGTCCGGGATGTTGGTGGTCTGGATGGGCTCCAGGGGCGCGCCCTTGAGCGCCTGGTTCATCGCCATCTGCCAGATCGGACCGGGGCCGTCGGCGCCGAACACCTCGTCGAAGTGCTTGCCGCCGATGTTGATGTTCTTCATCTTGACGCCGCCGGCCGGGCCGCCGAGCCAGACCGCGGTGGCCAGCGACGGGGTGTAGCCGTCGAACCAGGCGGCCTTCTTCTCGTCGGTGGTACCGGTCTTACCGGCGATCTTGCGGCCGTCGTCGAGGCCGAGGGCGGCCGCGGTGCCCTTCTCGGTCACGTTGAGCAGGACGGTGTTGAGCGAGTCCGCGGTCTGCTCGGAGAAGACCTGGCTGCACTGGGACTGCGGGACCTTGAGGTCCTTGCCGTCGACCGTGGTGATCTTGTTGATCGCTATCGGGGTGCAGTACTTGCCGCGCGCGGCGAAGGTCGCGTAGACGTTCGCCATGGTCAGCGGGGAGAGCTCCAGGGTGCCGAGGACCATCGAGGGCACCTCCTGGAACGGGTCGCCCTTGGCGGACTGGGTGATGCCCAGCTTGTTCGCCATCTGCTTCATCGCGCAGAGGCCGACCTGCTGCTCCATCTCGACGAAGTAGGTGTTGACCGAGAGCGCCATGGCCTGCTTGAGCTCGTACGGCCCGACCTCGCCGGCCGACTCGTTCTTCACCGTGGCCTTGGGCTTGTCGGTGTTCTTCCAGGTGCCGTTGCAGGTCGACACCTGGGGGTAGTCGATCTTGTTCTCGGACGGGAACGACTGGGTGTTCGACATGCCCGCCTCCAGCGCCGCCGCGGCGAGGATCGGCTTGAAGGTCGAACCGGTCTGGAAGCCGTTGCCGCCGCCCATCGAGGCGTCGACGTTGAGGTTGACGACGGTCTGGTTCTTGTTCGGGTCCAGGCCGTACGGGCGGGTCTGGGCCATCGCGAGGATCTTGCCGGTGCCCGGCTCCATCATGGTCGCCGCGGCCGACACCTGGTCGGTCACGTTGACCTTCTTGGTGACGGCGTTCTGGGCGGCGGCCTGCTTGTCCGGGTCCAGCGTGGTGTAGATGTTCAGGCCGCCGGTGTCCCACAGCTTCTTGCGGTCGTCGGCGGACTTGCCGAAGGCCGGGTCCTGCTTGACCACGTGGCGGACGTAGTCGCAGAAGAAGCCCATGCCGGCCTGGGCGGTGATGCAGCCGTTCTGCGGGTCCTTGTATTTCAGACCCAGCGGGGCGGCCTTCGCCTCCTTCGCCTGGTCGGCGGTGATGTGCTTGTTCTCCAGCATCTTGTCGATGACCGTGTTGCGCCGCTTGATGGTGTTGTCCGGGTAGCGCACCGGGTCGTACTGCGACGGGTTCTGGACCAGGCCGGCGAGGGTGGCGGCCTCGGCGATGGTCAGGTCCTTGTTGCTCTTGCTGAAGTAGCGCTGGGACGCGGCCTCGACCCCGTAGGCCTGGTGGCCGTAGAAGGTGATGTTGAGGTAGTTGGTGAGGATCTGGTCCTTGGTCAGGTCCTCCTCCAGCTTGATCGCGACCTTGAGCTCCTGGATCTTGCGGCCCAGGGTCTTGCGCTGGGCCTCCAGGACGGCGGCCTGGTCGTCGCCGGCCTTCTCCACGTTGACGTTCTTCACGTACTGCTGGGTCAGCGTGGAGGCGCCCTGGGCGGCGGTGCCGCTCTCCGCGTTCTTGCCGACCGCGCGCAGGATGCCCTTGAGGTCGACTGCGCCGTGCTCGTAGAACCGGGCGTCCTCGATGTCGACCTGGGCGTGCCGCATGTACGGAGACATCTGGTCGGCGGAGAGGACGGTGCGGTCGCGCTCGTACACCTTCGCGATCAGGCCGCCCTTGGCGTCGAAGATCTGGGTCGCCTGGGTGAGCGGCGGGGTCTTGAAGTCGTCGGGGATGTTCTGGAAGCTCTCCGCCGTGTCCTTGGCGGTCAGCCCCATGGCGCCGACGGCCGGCAGGGCGAGGCCTGCCAGCAGGACTCCGGAGAGCACGCTGACGCCCAGGAACTTCACGCCGTTGCCGACGTGGTCCATCGGTGATCCGCTGCTCCTGCGGCGCGGAGCTCCGGGGTTGCCTGGGGGCTGGGGTGTCGGTGGGCGCTTCGGTGCCATGGGGAGAACCCTACGTCCCCGAATACCGCACACAGGGGCAGGTGTTCGCCTAGGCTTGTCACAAGCTTGCGACAGCTTCGGTGCGTCAACATCATTCACTCTTGTGAGTGGGGAGAGTTGCCCGAATTGCCCGATGTTGTACGACTCTTGAGGCAGCTGAGGCCTGCCGTGTCCAGGTAAACGGTTGCACTCCGTGACGGTGCCTGTGGCGAGAGTGGGATCCTCCGGCCTGGCAAGGCCCGCGACCTGCGATCACTCCAACGAGTGAGATGACCGACACCCATAGTCCGATCGGGTCATTCGAGATTGAGCCCGAAGGGGCTGTTGCAAGCTGTCCATCTTCCGTAACGTCCTCAACTGGCAACGGTGAATATGCCGTTGCCGCCGTGGGGGAGCCTCGAATCATCGGGAGAGGACGGCGCCGGCATGGGCTGGGTTGACGACTGGAGTGCGCAGGCCGCCTGCCGCACGAGTGATCCGGACGAACTGTTCGTCCAGGGGGCGGCACAGAACCGGGCGAAGGCGGTGTGCAGCGGCTGCCCCGTCCGTACGGAGTGCCTCGCGGACGCGCTGGACAACCGGGTGGAGTTCGGGGTGTGGGGCGGGATGACGGAGCGCGAGCGCCGGGCGCTGCTGCGCCGCCGCCCGACGGTCATCTCGTGGCGCAGGCTGCTGGAGACGGCCCGCACCGAGTACGAGGAGTCCCTCGCGACCGGCGTGATACTGACGGACTACGCCCAGGCGGGCTGAGTCCGACGGCCCGGCCGTGCAGGCCGTGCCGGTCGCCGTCAGCCGGCGTCCCCCACCGCCGGTCGTGTTCAGCCGCCGCCGGTCGCGTTGAGCCGCCGTCAGCCGTGTCCGGCCACCGCCGGTCGCGTTGAGCCGGTCGGCCGCCGCCGTACCCGGCCCTCCGGGTGTTCACGCCACGCCGCTGAGCCGCTCCCCGATGGCCCGCAGGCCGTCCAGGTCGTGCACGTCGCCCGGCAGCGCGGCCACCTCCACGATCGGCACGTCGGGGTACACCGAGACGAAGCGGTCCCGGGTGCGCCGTTCGCGCCCCATGATCTGCATCCGCTCGGCGTGCAGCCGCAGCAGTCCGGCCGCGAGCAGCTCCGCCTCGGGCGAGGAGTGCTCCGAGCCGTTCTCCTCCAGGGCCTCGGCGGCCGCCAGTGCCCGCTCCGCGGTGAGCTGCGGCGCGCCCGTGCTGTGCACCCGGTTGAGCACCAGCCCGGCCAGCGGCATCCGGTCCGCGGCGAGCCGGTCCACGAAGTACGCCGCCTCGCGCAGTGCGTCCCGCTCCGCTGCCGCCACCACCAGGAACGCCGTGCCCGGGGCCTTGAGCAGCTGGTAGGTGCGGTCGGCGCGCTCGCGGAAGCCGCCGAACATCGAGTCCGTCGCGCTGACGAAGGTCTGCACGTCGGTGAGCAGCTGGGCGCCGAAGATCTTGCCCAGGGTGCCGGTGAGCAGGCCCATCCCGGCGTTGAGGAACCGCATCGCGCTGCGGCCGCCGACCTTGGCCGGCGCGGTCAGGATCCGGATCACCCGGCCGTCCAGGAAGGACCCGAGCCGGTTGGGCGCGTCCAGGAAGTCCAGCGCCGAGCGGGACGGCGGGGTGTCCACGACGATCAGGTCCCACTCCTCGGCGGCGCGCAGCTGCCCGAGCTTCTCCATCGCCATGTACTCCTGCGTGCCCGCGAAGCCGGCCGACAGGGACTGGTAGAACGGGTTCTCCATGATCGCCCTGGCCCGTTCGGGCTCGGCGTGGGCCAGCACGACCTCGTCGAAGGTCCGCTTCATGTCGAGCATCATGGCCTGGAGCTCGCCGTCGCCGGTGACGTCCTTGACCACCCGGGGGGTGTTGTCCAGCTCGGTCAGGCCCATCGACTGGGCCAGCCGCCGGGCCGGGTCGATGGTCAGCACCACGACCTTGCGGCCGCGCTCGGCGGCCCGCAGGCCGATCGCCGCGGCGGTGGTGGTCTTGCCGACGCCGCCGGAGCCGCAGCAGACGATGATCCTCGTCTTCGGGTCGTCGATCAGCCCGTCGACCGCCAGTCGGCTGCCGGTCGACGCCATGCCGTTGTCCGCCGGAGTCACGCCGCCCCCTGCCGCTTCAGTTCGCCCGCCAGCCGGTACAGCCCGCCGAGGTCCACGCCCTCGCCCAGCAGCGGCAGTTCGTACGTCGGGATCCGCAGCTGCTGCAGGTCGGCGCGCTGCTCGCGCTCCAGCTCGACCCGCTCGGCGTGCTCCCTGGCCTGCTCCAGCAGCGGGTCGAGCAGCGGCTCCACCGCGGCCCGGACCGTCTCCGCCTTGCGCGAGCGGCCCCCCAGCCCGGCCTCGCCGAGGGCCAGCGCCACCTCCTCGCGGTGGTCCCCGTCCACCGCGGCGACCGCCGCCGCGTCCAGGACCGGCGGCCGGACCATGTTGACCATCACCCCGCCCACCGGGAGCTTCGCCTCGCGCAGCTCCACGATGCCGTCGACCGTCTCCTGCACCGGCATCTCCTCCAGCAGGGTGACCAGGTGCACGGCGGTCTCCGGCGACCGCAGCACCCGCATCACGGCCTGCGCCTGGGTGTGTATCGGGCCGATCCGGGCCAGTCCGGCGACCTCGGAGTTGACGTTCAGGAACCGGGTGATCCGCCCGGTCGGCGGGGCGTCCATCACCACCGCGTCGTACCGGCGCCGCCCGTCCGGGCCCTTGCGGCGGGCCGCCTCGCAGGCCTTGCCGGTGAGCAGCACGTCCCGCACGCCGGGGGCGATGGTGGTGGCGAAGTCGACGAAGCCGACCTTCTGCAGCGCCTTGCCGGCGCGGCCGAGCTTGTAGAACATCTCCAGGTATTCGAGCAGCGCCTGCTCGGTGTCGATCGCCAGCGCGAGGACCTCGCCGGCGTGTGCCCCGCCGGCAGGCGCGTCCCCGGCCGGAAGCCCCAGCTGGGAGCGGGTGACCGAGGCGATCCGGCGCTCCTCGTACGGGAGCGCGGCGATCCCGAACAGCTCGGCGATGCCCTGCCGCCCCTCGACCTCGATCAGCAGCACCCGGCCGCCGTCGGCGGCCAGGGCCAGGGCCAGCGCGGCGGCCAGCGTGGTCTTCCCGGTGCCGCCCTTGCCGCTGACCACGTGCAGCCGGACCCCTTCCCAGTCGGGGTCGCGCCGGGCCGCCTGGCCGGGGGTGCGTGCCACGCTTGCGTCTCCGTCCGTCTCCGTCCCTAGGGGCTCCCCCTCCCGCGGGGCGCCCCTGCCGGGGCCCGCGCGCGGACGGGGGCTCCCTCCATGAGGGTGCCCTCTCGCGAGGGTAACCAGGGAGCGCTCCCGATGCCCGGAGCACCCGGGGTGCCAGGACTGAATCATGCCCCCTTTGTGCCCCACCTCACACGCCGGTCGGCGGGCGGCGGCGATCGCCGGGACGCCTCGTCTAGAGTCTGGCCATGACCAAGTGGGAATACATGACGGCGCCCCTGCTCGTGCACGCCACCAAGCAGATCCTGGACAACTTCGGCGAGGACGGCTGGGAGCTCGTCCAGGTCGTGCCGGGCCCGAACCCCGAGCAGTTGGTGGCCTACTTCAAGCGGGAGAAGAACGCATGAGCCAGGTCGAGTCGAAGCTCGCCGAGCTGGGTCTGACCCTGCCGCCGGTGGCCGCTCCGGTCGCCGCGTACGTGCCGGCCGTGCAGTCCGGTGAGTTCGTGTTCACCTCCGGCCAGCTGCCGGTCGTCGGCGGCAAGCTGCCGAGCACCGGCAAGGTCGGCGCCGAGGTGTCCCCGGAGGAGGCCAAGGAGCTCGCGCAGACCTGCGCGCTGAACGCCCTGGCCGCCGTGAAGTCCGTGATCGGTGACCTGGACCGGATCGAGCGGGTCGTGAAGGTGGTCGGCTTCGTCGCCTCCGCCCCCGACTTCCACGGCCAGCCCGCCGTGATCAACGGCGCCAGCGAGCTGCTCGGCCAGGTGCTGGGCGAGGCCGGTGTGCACGCCCGCAGCGCGGTCGGCGTCACGGTGCTGCCGCTGGACGCCCCGGTCGAGATCGAGATCCAGGTGCGCGTCAAGAACGCCTGAGGGTGATCGCGGAGGCGGGGTTGGGCCTGTCCAACCCCGCCTCCGTGCGCTTAGCATCCGGGCATGGACCATCGAGCAACGACGCTCCCGATGCCGCCCGGCTGGCCTGCCCGGATCCGGGCGGTCGACTCCGGCCTGCTCACCCCCGCGGTGGCCAGGCCCGCCGCGACGGTCGTGCTGCTGCGCGACTGCCCGGACGGGCCGGAGGCCTACCTGCTGCGCCGTCGCACCTCGATGGCCTTCGCGGCCGGGATGTACGCCTACCCGGGTGGCGGGGTGGACCCGCGCGACGCCGAGGTCGAGCCGGGCTGGGCCGGGCCGTCGCCCGAGGAGTGGGCGCGCCGCCTGGGGGTGGACGCCAGGACGGCGCGGGCGGTGGTGTGCGCGGCCGTGCGCGAGACCTTCGAGGAGGCCGGCGTGCTGCTGGCCGGCCCGGACGCGCACAGCGTCGCAGCGCCGCGCGACTGGACCGCGGAGCGGGCCGCGCTGGAGGCGCACGAGCTGTCCCTCGCCGAGTTCCTGCGGGACCACGGACTGGTGCTGCGCAGCGACCTGCTGGGCGGCTGGGCCCGCTGGATCACCCCGGAGTTCGAGGAGCGGCGCTACGACACCTGGTTCTTCGTCGCCGCCCTGCCGGCCGGTCAGCGGGCGGCGCTGGAGGTCGGCGAGGCCGACCGGGTCGCCTGGCTGACGCCGACCGAGGCGGTGCGGGGCTACGACGAGGGCCGGTTCGGCATGCTGCCGCCGACCGTGACGGTGCTGCGCGAGCTGTCGCCGGTCCGGACCGCCGCCGAGGCGCTGGCCGCGGCCGCCGGACGGAGGCTGGAGCCGGTGCTGGGCCGGGCCGAGGTGCGCGGCGACCGGATGACGGTCCGCTGGCCCGGGTACGACGAACTGACCATCGACGGGGAGTTCCCGGAGGGCTCCTGAGTCGGGAAACCGCTGGCTCCGGGACCCCTGACCCCTGACCCCTGACCCCGGGACCGCTGACCACCGCTGAAAAGATGCCGATCAGACGATCAGAAAGGACCGATGACCGATGAACCACAACGACGTGGCTCGCCGGACGGCCCCCGAGCTGCCCGCCCGCCGACTGATCCCCCGTTCCCCGGCCTGCACCAGCCAGGTCCCGTTCGTCGAGGTCGCCCAGCGCGCCCTCGTCCGGGCCCTGCCGCTGCGGGTCCTGCACCGCGACGGCGAGGGCGGCCGGTGAGCGGGCGAACCACCGCGCGGACCGTCGAGGGGCACGCATGAGCGGCCTCCTGCCGGGTGACCCCGCCGCCGTGGTCGGCGGCGAGGCCACCGCCCGGGCGCTGTGCGTGCTGGCGCCGAACCCGTCGCCGATGACGCTGGACGGCACCAACACCTGGCTGCTCTCCGAGCCCGGCTCGGACCTCGCGGTGGTGATCGACCCGGGCCCGCTGCACGAGGGCCATCTGCGCCGGGTGATCGACCTCGCCGAGGAGCGCGGCAAGCGGATCGCGCTCACCCTGCTGACCCACGGCCACGCCGACCACTCCGAGGGCGCGGCCCGCTTCGCCGAGCTCACCGGCACCGAGGTGCGTGCCCTGGACCCGGCGCACCGGCTGGGCTCCGAGGGCCTGGTCGGCGGCCAGCAGCTGGACGTCGGCGGCCTCGACCTGCGGGTGGTCGCCACCCCCGGCCACACCTCGGACTCGCTGACCTTCCACCTGCCGGACGACGGCGCGGTCCTCACCGGGGACACCGTGCTCGGCCGCGGCACCACGATGGTCGCCCACCCCGACGGCCGGCTCGGCGACTACCTGGACTCGCTGCGCCATCTGCACACCATGGCCTCCGCACACGGCGTCCGTACCGTGCTGCCCGGCCACGGGCCGGTGCTCGCGGACGCGCTCGGCGCCGTCGACTACTACCTGGCGCACCGGGCCACCCGGCTGGCCCAGGTGGAGACCGCGGTCGAGGCGGGCTGCCGGACGGCCGCCGACGTGGTCGCCCGGGTCTACGCCGACGTGGACCGGGCGCTCTGGCCGGCCGCCGAGCTGTCGGTGCGCGCCCAGCTGGACTACCTGGAGGAGCACGGGCTGATCCCGGACCAGGACTGAACCGGGGCCGGGGCAGACCCCGGGCCGAAGCCGGGTCGGAAACGGCCGGCACCGGAACGGAACGGCCGGGAACGCCGAAGGGCCCGTCCGATCGGACGGGCCCTTCGCGGTGCTCGGAGTGCGCCCGGACCGCCGGGAAGCACTCGGACCCGCTCGGAGCGTCAGCGCGAGCGGCGGGACAGTCGCTCGACGTCCAGCAGGACCACCGCGCGTGCCTCCAGCTTCAGCCAGCCGCGGCCGGCGAAGTCGGCGAGCGCCTTGTTGACCGTCTCGCGGGAGGCGCCGACCAGCTGGGCCAGTTCCTCCTGGGTGAGGTCGTGGGCGACGTGGATGCCCTCCTCGGACTGGACGCCGAAGCGGCGGGAGAGGTCCAGCAGGGCCTTGGCGACGCGGCCGGGCACGTCGGAGAAGACCAGGTCGGACATCACGTCGTTGGTCCGGCGCAGTCGGCGGGCGATGGCCCGCAGCAGCGCGATCGAGACCTCGGGGCGCGCGTGCAGCCAGGGCTGCAGGTCGCCGTGGCCGAGGCCGAGCAGCTTGACCTCGGTCAGCGCGCTGGCGGTGGCGGTGCGCGGGCCCGGGTCGAACAGCGACAGCTCGCCGATCATCTCGCTGGGGCCGAGTACGGCCAGCATGTTCTCGCGGCCGTCCGGCGAGGCGCGGTGCAGCTTCACCTTGCCCTCGGCGACGACGTACAGCCGGTCGCCCGGGTCGCCCTCGTGGAACAGCGACTCACCACGGGCGAGGGTGACCTCGGTCATGGAAGCGCGCAGCTCGCCGGCCTGTTCGTCGTCGAGTGCCGCGAAGAGTGCGGCGCGCCGCAGAACGTCGTCCACGTGCTTCCTCCTTCTCGGCCGTCCGGCGGGTGGGCCGTCCGGCGCAAGTTCCGTTCAGTGTTCTGCATCACCAAGCATGGCGCATGTCGCTCCGATCATATGAGGAGGGGGTGTGTCCGGGGGTGCGGTGCGGGGCCATTCGTACCGGCGGGTCACGGGGCGGGGCGCCCGGCGGGCGCGGCCCGGTCGAACTCCTGTCCGTTGCGATCGAACAGGGAGTCGCCCACCGCCGTACGGGCGGAGAGGACGGCGTGACCGGCCCGGTGGGCGCTGGTCAGGCCCGCCGCGCGCAGGGCGGTGAGGTGCTGGGAGACGGCGGCCGGGGACAGTCCGGTCCGGCGGGCCAGCTCGGTGGTCGAGGCCGGGGAGTCCAGTTCGGCCAGCAACCGGGCCCGGGACCGGCCGAGCACGGCGGCCAGCGCGTCGGTGCGCGCCGCCGAGCCCGGCCGCTCCTCCCACAGCGCGGCCGTGCCGCGTGCCGGGTAGACCAGCTGCGGCGGGTCCGGCGGCAGCACCCGGGTGAGCACCCGGGGCCAGGCGAAGGCCGAGGGGACGAGCAGCAGGCCGGCCCCGGCGGTCAGCCGGGTGACGGCGCAGTGCCGCCGCTCCAGCCGCAGCGCCGTGCCGTCCCAGCGAACCGTTTCGTGCAGGTCGTCCAGCATCCGCGCGGGCCCGTGCTCGGCGGCCTGCCGGGAGCGGTGGAAGACGTCCGCCGCCAGCAGTGCCCGGATCCGCGCCCAGTACGGGGCGAGCGCCAGTTCCCAGTACGCCTCGATCTCGGCGGCCAGCCGGGGCAGCTGGCCGGACGGGTCGCGGTGCAGCGGTACCAGCGCGGCGGGCAGCCGGCCACCGGCCTCGGCGGCCAGGATGTCGAGGTCGGCCCGGACCTGTTCGACGCCGGTCGCGGTGATCGTGGCCAGCTCCTCGGCCAGCGTGGTCGAGCAACCCGCCGGGGCGGGGTTGAGGAAGTCGGGCAGGTGGCCGTCGGCCGGGACCATCGCGGCGAGCCGGCCCCGGTCGAGCCCGGCGGCGGCCAGCCGGGCGCGCACCTGCCCGGCCCAGCGGCGGTGCAGCGCCGGGACGGGGGAGTGGGCGAGCGCGCGAAGGCTGGTCACCACCTCCTGCATCGGGCTGACGGCGAACCGGGTCAGTGCCAAGTCCTGGGTGGAGAACTGGAGTTCCGTCCGCATCCGCGGGCCCCCTTTGGAAGATTCGGCCCCAGCTTAATCACTGGTGGCGGCCTGCGGCCGGGGCGCAGGATGCCTGCGTCCCCACCGATCCGTACGAAAGCCGGTGACCCGATATGTCCACCACCCCCGAGGCCCGCGACCGGGCGCTGCGGCTGCGCGAGCTCGTCGCGGAGGGCGTGCTCGTCCTGCCCAACGCCTGGGACGCGGGCAGCGCCGCGGTGATCGCCTCGGCCGGCGCCCGGGCGATCGCCACCACCAGCGGCGGCGTCTCCTGGTCGCTGGGCCACGGCGACGGCCAGCGGATGGACCGGACGGCGGCGGTCGAGGCGGCCCGCCGGGTCGTCGCCGCGGTGGACCTGCCGGTCACCGTCGACGCCGAGGGCGGGTACGGGCCGCTGCCCGCCGACGTGGCCGCGACCGTCACCGAACTGGTCGGCGTCGGCGCGGTCGGGGTCAACCTGGAGGACTCGACGGCCGTCGGCGGGCCGCTGTTCCCGGTGGCCGAGCAGGTCGAGCGGCTGCGCGCGGCCCGTACCGCGGCAGCCGGGGCCGGACTGCCCGAGCTGCTGGTCAACGCCCGGACCGACGTGTTCCTGTTCGGACTGGGCGGGCTCGACGACGTGCTGGTCCGGGCCGAGGCCTACGCCGAGGCCGGCGCCGACGGCCTGTTCGTCCCCGGGCTGCTGGACCTCGACGCCCTCACCGAGCTGTGCCGGCGCTCCCCGCTGCCGGTGAACGCGATGGCCGGGGCGGGCGGGCCGGGCGTCGCCGAACTCGCCGCCACGGGGGTGCGGCGAGTCAGCGTCGGCACCGGCCTCGCCCAGGCCGCGTACACCACGGCCCACCGGGCCGCCGTCGAACTGCTCGGCGCGGGGACGCTGACGGAGCTCGACGGGGCGCTCGGCTTCGGGGAGCTGAACGGGCTGTACTGAAGCAGGGCTGCCGGAGGCGTCAGCCGGTGAAGCCCAGCTCGGCGAGGCTCTGCTCGATCCGGGCGCGGTGGGCCGCCTCCCAGTCGTCCAGGGTCTCGGCGGCCTCCTTGGCCAGCTTCGCCCGGGCCGTCTCCAGGGCCCTCGCCCGCTCGGCGGCGGGCACCACCACGGTGCCCTCCTCGTCGGCCACCACGATGTCGCCGGCGGCCACCAGCACGCCGCCGCAGCGCACCGGGACGCCGTGGGCGCCCAGCTGCTTCTTCGCCCCGGGGATCGGGACGACGCCCCGGGCGACCACCGGGAAGCCCAACTCCCGTACCTCGCCGAGGTCGCGGATCAGGCCGTCGGCGACGAAGGCAGCGACGCCCCGGCGCTGCGCCACGGCGCAGACGTTGCCGCCGGCCAGCGCGTAGTCCAGGTCGCCGGACTCCACCACGATCACCGAGCCGGGCTCGGCCCGGTAGATCGCCGCGTGCAGCATCAGGTTGTCGCCGGGCGGGCACTGCACGGTGAAGGCCGGTCCGGCCACCCGGGGCATGCCCGCCCAGAGCGGACGCAGACCGGTGTCCATGACCTGGGCGCGGCCCAGGACATCGGCCAGAGTGGTGGTGGGAATGTCCGCGAAGTCCTTGAAGTCCCCGTTCATGCTTCCTCTTTCCTCGATCTCCTCGATGGTCGGACCATGGGAAGACTAGGTGTTCCGACCCGTGAGGTCAGGGCGCGGAGGCGGACGGGGATCCGGGGGCCCGGCCCGGATGGCCGTCAGGCGTAGAACTTCAGCAGCTCCGGCACCAGCGCCTCGGCCGCGACGTCGTGGGTCTGGTCGGCCAGCGTCCGGTACTCGGCGCCCGGCACGGCCTCGGCCACCGCGCGGGCCGGGGCCCGCAGCAGTTCCGGGCTGGCGCCGCCGTCCAGGACCAGCGTGGGCACGGCGACGGTGGCCAGCAGCTCGACCGGTACGGGCGCACCGGTCCGGGCGCCGAGCGCCGCCGCGTCGTACGCCAGGGTCGGCGCGACCGCCTCGAACAGCGGCCAGACCGGGGCGGAGCGCATGCCGTCCACCATCTCCCCGGGCATCCCCACGAAGGTCATGAAGGCCGCGACGGCATCCCCGCGCCGCCCCTCGGCGAGTGCTCCCTCCAGCTCGGCGACGTACCCGACGAAGCGCTCGGCCTGGCCCTCCTCGGTGCTGAACGGCGGCTCGTAGACGGCGAGTCGGCTCATCCCGACACCCGCGGCGGCGGCCCGCAGCGCGAGCGCGGCGCCCGAGGAGATGGCGAAGACAGCCGCTGAGCCGCCGGCTGCCGCGACGACGGCGGCCAGGTCCTCGATCTCGCGCTCCACGGCGAACGGCGCGGTGTCCCCGCTGCCGCCGCGGCCGCGCCGGTCGTAGGCCCACACGGTGTGGTGCGCCGAGAGCTGCTCGGCGACCGCGATGCCCGGGTCGAAGGCGCGGTGGCCGATCGCCCCGTCCACCAGCACCACGGCCGGGCCGGAGCCGGTGACGGTGCAGGCGATGGGGGTGCCGTCGGCGGAGATCACAGTGCTCATGGGGGTGTTCCTTCTGTCGTCGTGCGAGTCGGTCATGGGGGTAGACCGGGGCGCGCCGCAGAACTCATCGCTCCGGGGAGGAAATCCTTCCCGGTTCCACGGCAGACGTTTCACGGGTAAATTATCTGCTAATCTTTTTCCATGGCCACATCCGCCCAGTTCCGGCAGGCCCTCCGGGTCGGCCCGCCCGGGGACATCTGGCACAAGCCCGCGCTCAGCGCCGTGGTGACCCTCGGCCTCCTCAACCTCACCCTGCTCGCCCTCGGCCGACTCGACCTCGCGCTCTACACCTCGGCCGGCGGCCTCGGCGCGCTGTACGGCCACGGCCTCCCCTACCGCGCCAGGGCCCGGACCCTGGCCGGCGTGCTGCTGGGCACCGTGCTCAGCACCGCCGCCGCCCTCACCGCCGCCGCACTGACCCGCGACGCCGTGGTGCTGGTCGCGGTGGCGGCCGTGCTCGCCGC
Organism: Kitasatospora sp. NPDC059648; assembly: GCF_042734825.1. NCBI lineage: Bacteria > Bacillati > Actinomycetota > Actinomycetes > Kitasatosporales > Streptomycetaceae > Kitasatospora > Kitasatospora sp. NPDC059648. The sequence goes on from NZ_JBHWDU010000025.1 coordinate 48,490, forward strand.
GCTGCACAAGCTGGCCTGCGACGCCGCCCGGATCGGCCCGCCCGGCAGCCTGATCATCACCTTCACCACCGCCAGCTGCGCCTTCGTCCCGCAGCACTCCGCCGACCTCCCGCCGCACCTGGCGCTCACCGCGATCGGAGCCGCACTGGCCTGGCTGGTCGGCATGGCCCCCGCGCTGCTGCGCCCGTACGGGCCCGAGCGGATCGCCACCGCCCGCGCGCTGGAGGCCGCCGCCCGGCTGGCCCGCACCGCGCCCGGCACCCCGGACACGGCTGCCCGTACCGCCCTGGTCGGCGCGGTCGCCGCGGCCCGGCAGAGCCTCGCCCTCTCCTCCCCGGCCCGGTGGCGCGCCCTCGGCGACGCCCCCGAACGGCTGCTCGTCCACGCGGAGTCGGCGCTGGCTGCGCCCGCCGGGCCGGGCGCCGGATCGGCTGCCGAGCGGCCCGCTGAAGCAGCCGCCGCTGCCGCCGACCAGTACGAGGCCTGGGCCCGCGACCTGCGCCGGGGCCGTCCGCTGCCGCTGCTCGACCTGACCGAGGCAGAGGCCGCCGAACTGCGCGCCCACCGCCCCGGCCCCCGCTCCCCGCTGCGCCGCACACTGCGCCGGGCGCTGGGGCCGGGCTCGGCGCTGCTGCCGATCGGCCTGCGGGTCGCGGTCGGCTGCACCGCCGCCGGGTGGCTCTCACTGGCGTTCGGCGTCGGCCGCCCGTACTGGGCGGTGGTCACCGCCGCCTCGGTGTTCCAGGCCAACAGCACGCTCTCCTGGCAGCGCGCGCTGCAGCGGGTGCTGGGCAACCTGATCGGCCTGGTGCTGTTCACCGCCGCACTGCCCCTCGCCCATTCGGGGCAGTCGGCGATGATCGGGCTGGGGCTGCTGTGCCAGTGCGGCGCCGAGGCGACGATCGTCCGCAGCTACTGGCTGGCCACCGTCTTCGTCACCCCGATGGCCCTGCTGATGACCGAGTTCGCGGGCCTCCAGCCCGCCCGGGTCCTGGTCGCGGACCGCTGGCTGGACACCTGCGTGGGCGCGCTCACCGGCCTCGCCGCCTGCCTGCTGGTCACCAACCGCCGCACCGCCACCCGGCTGTCCCGCGCCCTGGCCGGGGCCGAGACCGCGACCCGGGAGGCCCGGGCGGCCGTCGAGGCCGTCGCAGCCGTCACGGCCGTCGGCCCCGGACCCTCGGTGGCCCGGACCGGACTGGCCACCGCCCTGCTGGAACTGCGCGAGGCCGCCGACACCGCCGCCGGCGAGTGGCGCCGCCCCGCCCTCCCGCACCAGCGCACCGCCGACACCGAGCGGTACGCCCACCACCTGCTGGCGGCCCTCCTGGAGCGGCGCGGCGCCGGAGTGCGCGCCGTCTAGGATCGACGGACGGTCGGCCGCAGAACGGGAGCAGCGCACGTGGAGGACGTCGTCGCAGGTGTGCTGCGCCAGTGGGAGCGCGCCTACCCGGGCCTGGACACCGGCCCGATCGCCGTCCTCGGCCGGATCAACCGCTGCGCCGCGCTGCTCCAGCAGACGCCCGACCCGCTCACCCGGGCCGGCCTCACCCGCGCCGAGTTCGACATCCTCGGCGCCCTGCGCCGGGTCGAGGCCGAGCTGACGCCCACCCAGCTGGCCCGTGAGAGCTTCGCCTCCGGCGCCGCCGTCACCAAGCGCCTGCGGCTGTTGGAGGAGCGCGGACTGGTCAGCCGCCGCACCGACGACCGTGACCGCCGGGTCGTCCACCTCTCGCTCACCGACGCCGGGCGGGAGCTGGTCGACGGCCTGATCCAGGAGCTCGTCGCCTACGACCGCGCGCTGCTCTCCGGACTCACCCCCGCCGAGCAGGACCGCCTCGCCGAGGCCCTGGCCGGCCTGCTCAACACCCTTGAGGGCACCATCGGCCGCCCGCTGCGGTGAACGCCTCCCGGCCGGATCCGACGACCCGCCTCACCCGGGGCATCGTCCCGCTGGTGGCGGTCGGCATCCCCGGCTCGTTCGCCGGTTCGGTGCCGCTGACCGTCGAACCGCCGCGCCGCCGGCCGCACGGCCTGCTCGGCCACAGCCTCTCGGCGGCGGCGCCGAAGTGCGGTGATCAGCCCCTGCCGCCCGACGGTCGGGTCCTCGGCTGGCAGGACCCTGATCGTCCGTTCTTCCCCCAGCTGGACCGCCCCTACTGCACAACAGCCGCCCCGGCAGCCGCTTCTTCCGTCCTTGATCGGCCCCAAGCGGTCCGCCGCTCGGCGTAGCCTTCGTGCATGGCAGAGAGCAAGGCCCGGAAGACCGCGACCGAGCCGGCCGCGGAGCAGGTCGTGAAGTCGACCGTGGAGCCGGCCGCGGCGCCGGACGTGAAGCAGGCAGCGAAGCCTCCCGTGAAGCGGGCTGCGAAGGCTGCGAAGCCGACCGTGAAGCCGAGGAAGCCGGAGTCGCACCTGGCGATGGTGCGGCGGGCCCGGCGGATCAACCGCGAGCTGGCGGAGCTGTACCCCTACGCGCACCCGGAGCTGGACTTCGAGAACCCGTTCCAACTGCTGGTGGCCACCGTGCTGTCGGCTCAGACCACCGACCTGCGGGTGAACCAGACCACGCCGGCGCTGTTCGCGAAGTACCCGACGCCCGAGGACATGGCGGCGGCGAACCCGGAGGAGCTGGAGGAGGTCATCCGCCCGACCGGTTTCTTCCGGAACAAGGCGAAGGCGCTGATCGGTCTCTCCACCGCGCTGCGCGACGAGTTCGGCGGTGAGGTCCCCGGCCGGCTGGCCGACCTGGTGACCCTGCCCGGTGTCGGCCGCAAGACCGCCAACGTCGTGCTCGGCAACGCCTTCGGCGTCCCGGGCATCACCGTGGACACCCACTTCGGACGGCTGGCCCGGCGGTTCGGCTGGACCACCGAGGAGGACCCGGTGAAGGTCGAGCTGGCCGTCGCGGAGATCTTCCCGAAGTCGGAGTGGACGATGCTCTCGCACCGCGTGGTCTTCCACGGCCGCCGGATCTGCCACTCCCAGAAGCCCGCCTGCGGCGCCTGCCCGATCGCCCCGCTCTGCCCCGCCTACGGGGAGGGTGAACTGGACCCGGAGAAGGCCCGCAAGCTGCTCAAGTACGAGATGGGCGGTCAGCCCGGCCAGCGGTTGAAGCCGCCGTCGGACTTCCCCGGCGAGGCCGCCGCCCGTGCCGATGCGGCCGCCCACCAGGGCCGGGTCGCGGACCTGGGGGTGGATGCGTGATCAGGGGAGCCATCGAGCGGAGCGGCCTGCCGGGCTGGCTGGAGCCGGTCCGGGACGCGGCCGAGCGGGTGCTGCCGGAGCAGCTGAGCCGCTTCCTGCCGCCGCGCGAGGGCGGCCGGGCGGCGGCCGTGCTGATGCTGTTCGGCGAGGGCCCGGACGGACCGGACCTGCTGCTGATCGAGCGGGCCCGCTCGCTGCGCTCGCACGCCGGCCAGCCGTCGTTCCCGGGCGGTGCGCTGGACCCGGAGGACGGCGACCCGGACGGTCCCGGCCCGATCGCGGCGGCGCTGCGCGAAGCCTGGGAGGAGACCGGGCTGGACCCGGCAGGGGTGCAGGTCTTCGCCGCGCTGCCCCGGCTGTACATCCCGGTGAGCAGCTTCGTGGTGACCCCGGTGCTGGGCTGGTGGCGCGAGGAGTCGCCGGTGCGGCCGGTGGACCAGGGTGAGACCGGCGCGGTGTTCCGGGTGACGATCGCCGACCTCGCCGACCCGGCGAACCGGGTCCGGCTGCGGCACCCGTCCGGGCACATCGGGCCGGCCTTCGCGGTCGCCGGACGGCTGGTCTGGGGGTTCACCGCCGGGGTGATCGACCGGGTGCTGCACCACAGCGGGCTGGAGCTGCCCTGGGACCCGTCCAGGATCGTCGACCTCTCGGACGACGCGCTCGCGCTCGTCCAGGGTGACCTCGAACACTCCCGCGCCCTGCCGGGCGGCGACGCCGGCAGCTCGTGACGGGCCGTCGGCGCGGCACGGTCGCGAAGCGTGGGAGGGTGTCCGGGTGAACGTCCTGGATGTGCTGCTGATCCTCGCCGCTGCCGGATTCGCCGTTTCGGGCTACCGGCAGGGCTTCGTGGTGGGCGTCCTCTCACTCGTCGGCTTCCTCGGCGGCGGCCTGCTGGCCGTCCAGCTGCTGCCGCTGCTGCTCGACCACCTCAGCCCCGGCACCACCGCCTCGGTGGTGGCCGTCGTGGTGGTGATCCTCTGTGCCGCGATCGGCCAGGCGGTCACCGCCCACTTCGGCTGGAAGCTGCGCGGACACATCGACCGCCGCCCGGCCCGGCTGCTGGACGCTTCCGGCGGCGCGGTGGTCAACGTGATCTCGATGCTGCTGGTGGCCTGGCTGATCGGCTCCGCGCTGGCCGGGACGTCCCTGCCGACGGTCTCCAAGCAGGTCCGGACCTCGGCGATCCTCGGCGGAGTCCAGGACGCGCTGCCCGGTGACGCGCCGAACTGGTTCTCCGACTTCTCCAAGGTGCTCGCCCGCAACGGCTTCCCGCAGGTCTTCAACCCCTTCGAGCACGAGCCGATCACCCAGGTCGACACCCCCGACCCAGCGCTGGCCAACAGTCCGGCGGTGGCCAAGGCCCGGCAGAGCCTGGTCAAGGTGGTCGGCACCGCGACCTCCTGCGGCAAGACCCTGGAGGGCAGCGGCTTCGTCTTCGCCCCGCACCGGGTGATGACCAACGCCCACGTGGTGGGCGGCGTCGACGAGCCGACCGTGCAGATCGGCGGCGTCGGCCAGCTCTACGACGCCACGGTGGTCCGCTACGACTGGCAGCGGGACATCGCCGTCCTGGACGTGCCCAAGCTGAACGCGCCCCCGCTGACCTTCGCGGGCGAGGCGCGGACCAACGACAGCGCGATCGTCGCGGGCTTCCCCGAGAACGGCGCCTTCAACGTCCAGCCCGCCCGCATCCGCGGCCGGATCCAGGCCAACGGTCCCGACATCTACCACCGCGGCCAGGTGGTGCGCGACGTGTACTCGGTGCGCTCGCTGGTCCGCCAGGGCAACAGCGGAGGCCCGCTGCTCACCCCGGACGGCCAGGTGTACGGCGTGGTGTTCGCGAAGTCCCTGGACAGCGCCGACACCGGGTACGTGCTGACCTCCGCCGAGGTGCGCGAGGACGCGGCGGCGGGCGGCGGCGCGACCACCAGGGTGGACACCCAGGGCTGCGCGCTCTGACCTCCCGTCCTTTCGCGGGCGGCCGGTGCGGGATCCGTCGAACCGTCAGTCCGCCCTGGTAGCCTCGGCCGCGCTCACCCGTTCGGCTCAACCGGGTTGCCGTCCCGGAGTGAGTCAACGGGAGGTCGTGGCAGTCCGATGATGGGTCATTCACACGCGGTGAGCGGGGCGATGCTGTACGCGGCCTCGGCTCCGTTCCTGCCTCCGCTGCTGCTGCACACCACGCTGCAGCCGGCGGACATACTGATGGGCACGGTGCTGTGCGCGGGCGCGGCGCTGCTGCCGGACCTCGACCACCACGACGGCTCGATCGCCAACTTCCTCGGCCCGGTCTCCAAGGCGCTCTGCCGCTTCGTGGCCTGGGCCTCCGGCGGGCACCGGCACGCCACCCACTCGCTGCTGTTCGTCGCAGTGATGGGCGGCGGCACCTGGGCGGGCGTCACCTTCCTGGGCCGCTACTTCACCCTCTCGGTGACGTTCTTCCTCCTGGCGCTGGCGATCCGCGCGCTGCGGCTCTGCCCGCCGAGCAACGGGCCGGAGGCGTGGATCACCGTCATAGGCCTGGCCGCGCTCGGCACCTTCGGGATGAACACCTGGATGCCCAACTCGCCCGGCTGGCTGCCGTACGCGGTCGGGCTGGGCACGTTGGCACACCTGCTGGGCGACTGCCTGACCAAGAAGGGCGCGCCGCTGCTGTGGCCGCACAAGGAGCGCTACGAGATCGTGCTGATCAAGCGCAGCGGCAACAACGTCGAGACCAAGGTGCTGGTGCCGATCATGTCGGTGGCGACCTTCGTCCTGCTCTGGTTCACGGCGCTGTCGCCGCAGATCGTGAACTGACCGGCTGAGCGGCCGTCGCCCGCGACGGGCTCGACCGGGCCGCCCCTTTCGGGGGTGCCGTCCGGGCGGGAGCCCGCCGGAGCGGCGCGGGGCCTCAGGTCTCGCGCCGCAGTCGTGCGCCCACCCACCGGGCGCGCCGGCCGAGGATGCGCCGGATGCCCATCTGCCGTTGCATCCCGCGCTGACGGCGGTCGAGGCCGTCGAAGCCGAGGTCCTCCCCCCGGTCCGGGCGGTGTGCGGAGCGCTGGGGACTGCTGTGGCGTCGGCCGCGCGGGGCGTCGTCGCGATCGGGCATCCAGGTCATACCGGAATGGATGCCCCTGGGCCGGTGGGAGTAACCGCCCGGACTTGCCGAAACTGTCCTATGCGCTTGTCATATGAGTGCAACTTCAAGGGAGTTGGGTCGTTCGGCCCTTCCCCTCGATCCTCCGAAGGGCTATCCGGTCGTCACTCCTTGTGGCGGCCGACCCAGTCCAGCAGCTCGGCGGTGAACTCCTCCGGCGCCTCCTCGTGCGGAAAGTGCCCCACCCCCGGCATCAGCCGCCAGCGGTACGGCGCCGCCACGTACTCGCCTCCGCCCAGCGCGGTGCGCGACAGCAGCACCGGGTCCAAGGCGCCCTGGACGTGCAGGGTCGGCGCGGTGATCGGCTTCTTCATCCGCCGGGCGAACTGGATGCCGTCCGGGCGCGCCATCGAGCGCAGCAGCCAGCGGTACGGCTCGATCGAGCAGTGCGCGGTGCTGGGGATCTGGATGGCCTGCCGGTACGCGTGCACGGCCGCCTCGTCCAGCTTCTTCGGCCCGGTCCACTCGTCGAGGTAGCGGCCGACCAGCGCGGCGTCGTCGGCGACCAGGCGGCGTTCCGGTATCCACGGCCGCTGGAAGCCCAGCACGTGGTCGAAGGCGGCCACCTGCTTGCGGTCCGTCAGCAGCGCCCGGCGCAGGTCCCGGGGGTGCGCCGCGGAGACCACGGTGAGGCTCTGGATCACCGACGGGCGCATCACCGCCGCCACCCAGGCCAGGGTGCCGCCGGAGGCGTGCCCGACCAGGTGCGCCCGGCGCTCGCCGAGCGAGCGGATCACGCCGGTGATGTCGAGGGCGAGGTTGCCCGGGTCGTACCCGCGCGGGGTGCGGTCGCTGCCGCCGATGCCCCGCAGGTCGAGCGCCACCGCGCGGTACCCGGCCTCGGCCAGCGCGGTCAGCTGGTGGCGCCAGGCCCACCAGTACTCGGGCCAACCGTGCACCAGCAGCACCAGCGGGCCGGAGCCCAGCTCGGTGATGTGGAAACGGGCGCCGTTGGCCGCGAGGTCGCGGTGTGTCCACGGGCCGGGCTGCCGGATGCTCCAGGCCTCGGCGGCGCCGCCGGTGGCGGAACCGGTGCCGGAGTCGGGGCCGGGGTCGGCGGACGGCTGCGCGGTCACGGGCGTCTGGTCAAGCGGCATACCGAGAGCGTGTCACATCCGCGAGCCCGGCACGTGCCCGGCACTCGCTGTCGGTGGGTCGGAGTCCCCTCCCGCGGTTACGGGATGCGGCCCAGACCCCGGTCGATCTCCTCCTGGGTGGCCGGCCGCGGCCGGGCGTTCTTCAGCACCTCGGCGGTCTTCTGGACGCCCTCGATGGTGCGCTCGGGCCTGCTCATCTTCTTGAAGGTGCGCACCGCCACGAAGCCGACCAGCGCCGCGAGGACCACGTGGAGGAAGAACGAGATCGCGAACGACCAGCCCAGCGGCACACCCAGCCAGTGGAAGAAGAAGGCGATCGCGATGCTCGCCATCGGAATGCCGGCCAGGCCGATCACCCCGGCCACGACGAAGAAGATGCTGCCGGCGGCGCCGCGCTTGATGTCCGACTTGATCTCGGCCTTGGCGAGCGCGATCTCGTCGTGGACCAGCGAGGACAGGTCGGCGGTGGCCGCCGCGAACAGCTGCCCCACCGAACGCTCGCCCTCGTAGGGCGCCCGGCCGTTGCTGGACGGGTCTGCGGCTCCTGCGGGCATCAGCGGTTCTCCTCTGCGGCTGTTGCGGCGTGACGCCGTCGCGGTGTGCGGTTTCCGGGGCCGGTGGGGGGTCCGGAGGCGTCAGTGGTGTGTCGACAGCTCAGAATCATGCCCCTACCGGTCAGTCGGATACCACTCCGGGGCCCCGGCGGAGGGACGTGTCCGGGCTTCGGAAGGCGTGCGGGAGCGTCCCGGAGGGCTTCAGTCGTCGGTTCCGAACCCCTCGCCGGGCAGGCGCCGTGACGGCTCGGTGGTCGGCGTCGGGCCGGTGGGTGTGTCGGTGGTCGGCGTCGGGCCGGTGGTCGGCCCTGCGCTGGTGGCCGGCGTCGCGCCGGCGGCCCGGGTCTGCCAGGCCGGGTCGTCCTGCTGGTAGACGTCCGGCACGCCGTCGCCGTCCACGTCCCGGTCCTCCTCCTCCCACAGCGCGCGGTAGTGCCGGTTGCGCAACTTGAGCAGCACGGTGGCGACCGTCGCGCAGAGCAGCGAGCCGACCAGCACGGCCGTCTTGGAGCGGTCGGCGAGCGCCAGGTCGTGCGGGAAGGCCAGTTCGCTGATCAGCAGCGAGACGGTGAAGCCGATTCCGGCGAGCACCGAGACGGCGAACATGTCGGCCCACTTGAGCTGTGGGTTCAGCTCGGCCCGGGTGAACCGGGCGGCCAGCCAGGTGCCGCCGAATATGCCCACCGTCTTGCCGACCAGCAGCCCGGTCACGATGCCGAGCGGGGTGGCCTGGGTGAACACCTCGCGCAGGGCCGGGACGGAGATCGTCACCCCGGCCGCGAACAGCGCGAACACCGGGACGGCCACCCCAGCCGAGAGCGGGCGGACCAGGTGCTCGATGTGCTCGCCAGGGGAGTGCTTCTCGTCGCCCTCCCGGTAGCAGCGCAGCATCAGGCCCATCGCGACGCCCGCCACCGTGGCGTGGATGCCGCTCTCGTGCATCAGCGCCCAGACCACGACGGCCAGAGGCACGAACAGGTACCAGCCCTTCACCCCGCGCCGGTGCAGGAACCAGAACAGCGCCAGGCCCGCGAAGGCCAGGCCGAGCGCCCAGAACTTGATCCCGGAGCTGTAGAAGATCGCGATGATCAGGATCGCGACCAGGTCGTCCACCACGGCCAGGGTGAGCAGGAAGGCGCGCAGCGCCGAGGGCAGGTGGCTGCCGACCACGGCCAGCACACCGAGGGCGAAGGCGATGTCGGTGGCGGTCGGGATGGCCCAGCCGCCGAGGTGGCCGCCGCTGCCGGAGTTCACCAGCGCGAACAGGATCGCGGGCAAGGCGACGCCGCAGACGGCGGCGACCACCGGCAGCAGAGCGGCGCTCGGGGTGCGCAGCTCGCCCGCGACGAACTCGCGCTTGAGTTCGATGCCGGCCACGAAGAAGAAGACCGTCAGCAGGCCGTCCTTGGCCCAGGTGGCCAGGGTGAGGTCGAGGTGGAGCGGGGCCGACGGGCCGATCCGGTAGTCGAGTACGCTCTCGTACGCGTGCGGCCAGACGTTGGCCCATATCAGGGCGACCACGGCGGCGGCCAGCAGCAGCACGCCGCCGACCGTCTCTGTGCGCAGCGCGTTGGTGATGAAGGTGCGCTCGGGCAGTGACAGCCGGCCGAGGAACTGCCGGCGGGTCGTCGGCTCGTGGACGGGCGGCTGGTCGGCCACGCGGGACCTCCTGGGGCTGGGAGCGGCACGGATGCACGGGTGGTGCAGTTGCCGACCAGACTTCCCGGCGCGCCCTGTGACGCCCGCGAATCCTGTTCAAGGATCTTGATGCGTCTTTAACAGTCTAACGAGACTTTCGGGTGACATCGGGATTGTCCTGTTAAAGGACTTAAGCCCTGCAGGCCGGTTCTGCACTCCCGAGGAGCAGCGGACCGGCACTCGAACGGCCCGGGCCGAGTGCGATCGGGTGAACGTCTTCCTGTCGTCGGACACAGGCGCCCCCGGGGCCGCCCGGTCCGAGGGCACGGTCGGGGGCGCGCGGTGTCCGCGGCGACGGGCGGCCGTCCCCGGATGGCCGCCGAGCGGCCGATCGCTCTGCTCCACCGGGCCGCCCGCACCTCGCTGACCTCGGACAGGGCCGAGGAGCCGGTGTTCCACGCCAGGTCGATCCGGGGACGCAGCGCCTTCGTCGACTTCGGCTCACGGGCCCGGGGCGGGCTGGCGGCGCTGGTCGGCGCGGCGCCGCGCCGGAGGCACGGTCGGGGCCCGGACTGGGGTGCGGGCATCGTGCGGGCACCGCGGGCGGGGCTTCGTCCAGGTCGCGTACGAGCCCACGAGCCCCTGTGCACCCTGGCCGCAGTCGCGCAGTCGCGCAGTCGCGCAGTCGCGCAGTCGCGCAGTACGAGCCGTCGACCGGCCGCTAGGGGCGCTGCTGGCGTTGTGCGGGTGGGCCGGGCGCGGCGGCGGCCGCAGGGGCGTGACCCCCTTGTGCGGGCACGACCACGGGGCCTCGGGCGGTGAACACCACCCGGGGCCCCGTCACGGATTCAGCGCGCCGTGCCCGCCACGCGCTCCGCCGTCAGCGCCGCACTCAGCCGTTGTCGCCGTTCGGCGGCAGCTGGGCCTGGATCTGGCTCATCACCGTGCTGTCGGCGAGGGTGGTGGTGTCACCGACCTCGCGGCCCTCGGCGATGTCGCGCAGCAGGCGGCGCATGATCTTGCCGGAGCGGGTCTTCGGCAGCTCGCCGACCACCTTGATCTGCTTCGGCTTGGCGATCGGGCCGAGCGTGCGGCCGACGTGCGCCCGCAGCTCCTCGACCAGCTCGGGGCTCTCGGTGACGCCTCCGCGCAGGATCACGAAGGCGACGATGGCCTGGCCGGTGGTGACGTCGGTGGCGCCGACCACCGCGGACTCGGCCACGGACGGGTGGCCGACCAGGGCGGACTCGACCTCGGTGGTGGAGATGTTGTGGCCCGAGACCAGCATGACGTCGTCCACCCGGCCGAGCAGCCAGATGTCGCCGTCCTCGTCCTTCTTGGCACCGTCACCGGCGAAGTAGCGGCCCTGGAACCGCGACCAGTAGGTGTCGATGTAGCGCTGGTCGTCGCCCCAGATGGTGCGGAGCATGGACGGCCACGGCTCGGTGAGCACCAGGTAGCCGCCGGACCCGTTGGGGACCTCGTTGGCCTCGTCGTCGACCACGGTGGCCGCGATGCCCGGCAGGGCGCGCTGGGCCGAGCCCGGCTTGGTCTCGGTGACACCCGGCAGCGGGCTGATCATGATGGCGCCGGTTTCGGTCTGCCACCAGGTGTCCACGATCGGACACCTGCCGCCGCCGATGTGCTCGCGGTACCAGACCCACGCCTCGGGGTTGATCGGCTCGCCGACGCTGCCCAGCACCCGCAGCGAGGACAGGTCGAACTTCGCGGGGATGTCGTCGCCCCACTTCATGAAGGTGCGGATCGCGGTCGGAGCGGTGTAGAGGATCGTCACGCCGTACTTCTGGACGATCTCCCAGAAGCGGCCCTGGTGCGGGGTGTCCGGGGTGCCCTCGTAGATGACCTGGGTGGCGCCGTTGGAGAGCGGGCCGTAGACGATGTACGAGTGGCCGGTGACCCAGCCGATGTCGGCGGTGCACCAGTAGACGTCGGTCTCCGGCTTGAGGTCGAAGACCGCGTGGTGGGTGTAGCTGGCCTGGGTGAGGTAGCCGCCGGAGGTGTGCAGGATGCCCTTGGGCTTACCGGTGGTGCCCGAGGTGTAGAGGATGAACAGCGGGTGCTCGGCCTCGTGCGCCTCGGGGGTGTGCTCGGTGGACTGGCGCGCGGTGATCTCGTGCCACCAGACGTCGCGGCCCTCGGTCCAGGGGATCCCCTGCTCGGTGCGGCGGATCACCAGGACGTGCTCGACGCCTTCGACCTTGGTGAGCGCCTCGTCGATGGCCGGCTTGAGGGCGGAGGGCTTGCCGCGCCGGTAGCCGCCGTCGGCGGTGATGACGAGCTTGGCCTGGGCGTCCTGGATGCGGGAGGCGACGGCGTCGGCGGAGAAGCCGCCGAAGACCACCGAGTGGGTGGCGCCGATCCGGGCGCAGGCGAGCATCGCGACGACCGCCTCGGCGATCATCGGCAGGTAGACCGCCACCCGGTCGCCCTTGCGGACGCCGAGCTCCAGCAGCGCGTTGGCGGCCTGCGACACCTCGTCCTTGAGCTGGGCGTAGGTGATCGAGCGGCTGTCGCCGGGCTCGCCCTCGAAGTGGATGGCGACCCGGTCGCCGAGGCCGTTCTCGACGTGGCGGTCGACGCAGTTGTAGGCCACGTTGAGCTTGCCGTCGGCGAACCACTTGGCGAAGGGCGGGTTGGACCAGTCGAGCGTCTCGGTCGGCTCGACGGCCCAGCTGAGGCGGCGGGCCTGCTCGGCCCAGAAGCCCAGCCGGTCCTCGGAGGCCTGGGCGTACGCGGCAGCGGTGACGTTGGCGGCCGCGGTGAGCTCTGTCGGCGGGGCGAAACGCCGCTCCTCCTTGAGCAGGTTGGCCAGGCTCTCGTTGCTCAACGCGCACTCCTCATCGAGTCATGATCTCGGGCGATCCCGTGCGTGGGGATTGTCCCGTGTGTCCCAGCGCACAAGCTCACCAGGCAAACGGGTCAGTTGACAAGAGGCTCCCTGGAATTGGTGTAGACCTGTGACCGAAGATCGAACGACCGGCCGCGCGGTCCGCCGCGCGGGGCGGCAGACCGTGCGGCGGCCGGTGGGCCCGCGCCCCGGCCCGCCCGGCGGGGACACGGGCCCGGCTCTCAGGCGGCAAGCTGGGGGCCCTCCTCGCTGTCGGAGGCCGGAACCCGGCCATCCTTCCTAACCCGTTCGGCCGATTCCCCGTCAGGGAGACCATCCGGCCCGGCCCCGGCGCAGGCCTCGGTGCGGGTCTCGGTACGCGCCTCGGTGCGGGCCTCGACCGGGCTGAACGTCCCGGCAGCGCGGTCGAGGACGTAGGCCTGGGCGGTGGCGAAGTCGAAGTACATCCCGACCAAGCGCAGGCTGCCCTCCTCGACCCGGCGCTCCACCGCCGGATTAGCCATCAGCTGGTCCAACTGCTGCACCACGTTGGTGATGCAGAGCTGCTCAACGAGATCCACCACCGGCCGGTCGGTGAACTCGGCCGGGACCCGTCGCAGCCGGTCCAGCGAGCCGCGGCCGTTGCGCAGCCAGCGGGTCAGCGGGGTGGGTGATCCGCTGCGCTCGTGCACCCCCTCCAGCAGGGCCTTCATCGCGCCGCAGCCGGAGTGGCCGCAGACCGTGATCGAGCGCACCTCCAGCACCTCGACCGCGTACTGCACCGCGGCGGCCACCGAGTCGTCGGCCGCGCCGGGCTCGAACGGGGCTGGCACCAGGTTGCCCACGTTCCGGACGGCGAACAGGTCGCCCGGGCCGCTGTTGGTGATCATGCTGGTCACCATCCGGGAGTCCGAGCAGGTCAGGAAGAGCTGGGAGGGCGTCTGCCCCTCCCGCGCCAGCCGGGCGAGTTCGGGCCTGATCAGCGGAGCGGTGTGCTCCTGGAACACCCGGACGCCGTCCAGCAGCCAGCTGTGCGGGTCCTCCTGCTGCTCGATGCAGCGGTGGCCTACCCAGGGCGTCCAGGCCCGGCAGCGGTGCGGGCCCGGCGAACTGCCCGTACGGACCGTGCCGTCGGGATCGAGCACCTCGTCGTCCTGGCGTCGCGTCACCAGCGAGACCCGCCCGCCCGCGGCCTGGTGCCCCGTCCGCCAGCCGTGCAGCGTCTCGTACGCGGCGTGGTCCAGGAAGGAGCCGTCGTGCACCACGGTGACCTCGGTGGCCACGGGGATCCCGGCCAGCGCCCGGCTCAGCCGGGGGACGGCCGTGAAGGTGAGCGGCCCGTGGGTCTGGACGGTGACCGAGCCGTCGGGGCCGGTCTCGACGTCCACATGGGCGCGGGTCAGCCGGTAGAGCGCGAGCAGTACAGCGGTGGCGGCGCCGAGGCCGACGCCCCACAGCACGCCGAAGGCGACCACGGTGAGCATGGTGGTCAGGTAGACCGGGAACTCGCGGTGCCGGTGGACGTTGCGGATGTGCGCGAAGCTCACCATCTGCAGCCCGACCACCAGTACCAGCGCGGCCAGGGCTGCCAGCGGGATCCGGCGCAGCCCGCCGGCCAGCGCCAGCGCGGCCGCGAGCACCCAGACGCCGTGCAGCACGGAGGCCCACCGGGTCTGCCCGCCGGCCCGCACGTTGGCGGTGCTGCGCACGGCGCCACCGGCGATCGGCAGTCCGCCGATCAGCCCGCTGACCATGTTGGCGAGGCCCTGCCCACGCAGCTCGCGGTCGAGGTCACCGGTGCGCTGGGACATCCGGTCCACCGCCACGGCGGACAGCAGCGACTCGACGCTCGCGACGGCGGTGACGGTGAGGACGGCGGCGAGCACCCCGGCGAGCGAGCCGTGCGGCAGCGTGGGCACGAGCGATTGCGGCTGCCAGGCGGGAAGTTCGATGTGGGCGAGTCGCAGGTCCAGGGTGAGGGCGAGCGTGGTGGCGACGGCCACGGCGGCCAGCGGGCCGGGCACCTTGGTCAGACGGGCGCCGAACTCGCCCGCGCGGCCGGGGAGTCGGTCGAGCCGGGGCCAGCCCAGCAGCACGGCCACGGTCACCGTGCCGGCCAGCACCGCCGGCGGGTGCGGGCCCGCCAACTGCCCCGGAAGCGCCAGGAGGTTGGCGATCGCCGAGCTCTCCGGGGAGCCGCCGAGGACGACGTGCAGCTGCGCGATGGCGATGGTGAGCCCGACTCCGGCCAGCATGCCGTGCACGATCGCGGGCGAGACGGCGAGCGCCGTCCGGGCCACCCGGCGTGCTCCGAGGAGGAGTTGGAGCAGCCCGGCGGCGACGGTGACGGCGCAGGTGGCCCGCCAGCCGTACTGAGCGATCAGCCCGGCGGTGATCACGGTCAGCGCGGCCGAGGGACCGCTGACCATCAGCTGGGTTCCGCCGGACAGCCCGACCACGATGCCGCCCACGGCTGCGGCGGCCAGGCCGGCGGTGAGCGGGGCGCCGGTGGCGAGCGCGATGCCGAGGGAGAACGGCACGGCGATCAGGACGACCACCAGGGAGGCGGAGAGGTCGTGGGCCCAGCGGGCCCGGGGGCCGGGGGTCGGTGGCGCGTGGTCGGTGGTGTCGGAGGCGATGGGGGCACTGGAGATGTCGAGGGTCATGGTCTTCCCGTCTGTCCGGGGGAACGAACGCAGTCAGGTCCGGTGGTGAGTACGGGGTCGGGCCCCGGGGCGGATCGGCTGTCGTGGGTCGCGACGGTGTGGCGGGATGGCGTGGGCACGGCGGGGAGTGTGGGTGTCACCGGCCGGCGTCGACCATCTGACCCGCCGAGCGCCAGGGCGAGGTGCGGGATGTCTCGCCGAGGGCCGTGGGGGCGGGCTGTCAAGACTCGGTAAACCGAGGGTAATGAAAGCTTTGCATGGCGTCGTTCCCGGAGGGAAGCGGGAAATCCCCGGTTCACCCCATTGGGTGGTGATCGAACTGACGGGAATCCGCTGGTGGGTGGCCTGGCGTCGATACGGCGGACGGGCCGCGGGCTCCCCTGGGTGGAGGGGAGGCCGCGGCCCGTCCGGTCGGTGGCCCGCTTCTTCGCGCCGGGATCAGGCGGTGGCTCCCGCCGGGGCGGCGGGCGCGCCGTCGGTCGCGAACTCGCCCGGGAATCCGCCGAGCACGAAGCCCTCGTCCACCTGGCTCGTGAGGTCGATGCCGACCTTGGCGTTGGCCCAGCTCTCCGCGTTGCGCCGGTGGAAGAGCACGGCCTGTTCGGTGTAGCGGCGCGCGTCGCGCAGCCCGTACGCCGCCTCGGCCTCGGTCCGCAGCTCCTCCAGTACGGCCCGGTTGGCCGGCTCCAGTGACCTCAGCGGCGGCTCGGCACCCTGCTCCAGCCGGCGCACCCAGTCCGACTGCCCGAAGGTGGTGAGCAGGTCGTCGCCGACTTCGCGGCGCAGGAACGCCGCGTCGTCCGGGCCCTGCACCTTGTTGCCGATCACCCGCAGCTGGACGCCGAAGTCCCGCGCGTAGTCCTTGTACTGGCGGTAGA
Source organism: Kitasatospora sp. NPDC059648 (assembly GCF_042734825.1). Lineage (NCBI taxonomy): Bacteria > Bacillati > Actinomycetota > Actinomycetes > Kitasatosporales > Streptomycetaceae > Kitasatospora > Kitasatospora sp. NPDC059648. The sequence continues at coordinate 64,523 of NZ_JBHWDU010000025.1, forward strand.
CCGAGACGCCCTTGCGCGTCGGTTCGGCCACCAGGAAGGTCAGGTCGAAGCGGGTGAACAGGCCGGAGGCGAAGGAGTCCGAACCGGCCGTCATGTCGGTGACCAGGTACTCGTCCGGGCCGTCCAGCAGGTGGTTGAGCAGCAGCTCCACCGCGCCGACCTTGGAGTGGTAGCAGGCCACCCCGAGGTCCTCCTCGGTGAACGCGCCGGTGGCCAGCAGTCGGACCGAGCCCTCGTCCAGTGCGATCGGGCGGGCGCACGCGGCGTAGACCGGGTTCTCCTCGACGATCCGCAGCAGGCGCGAACCGCGGCCGGGCGGCGTGGTTTTGATCATCTCGTCTGCCGAGCGGATCAGCGGGTTGCTGCCGCGCAGGTACTCCTTGATCTCCGGCAGGTGCCCGCCGAGCGGGGGCAGTTCGGCCGCCTGGGCATCGGTCAGGCCGAGGGCGGGACCCAGGTGCTGGTTGATGTCGGCGTCGACGGCGATGACCGGCCTGCCGATGGCGGCCAGGTGGCGGATGAACAGTGCGGACAGCGTGGTCTTCCCGCTGCCGCCCTTGCCGACGAAGGCGATCTTCATCTGGGGCTCCGGCTCTCGCTCTGGGCCCTGGGGCGGGCCGCGGTGCTCAGGGCGCGTGCGGGGGCGCCCCTAATTGGAAATCGTTATCGTCTCCGATAGTGGCCATGCTAGCGGGGGTTTGCGCCCTGCCGGGGGAGGGAAGTGAGGATTGCCTCGAACGGGTGATGCGGGGTTGCTGTTCCGGGAGGGGCGGCCTGTTCATTACTCTCGGGTAGGTGAGCACTGGAACAGATCCCCTCGCCCCGCTGGCCCAGCTCCCCGGGGTGCCCGACGCCGTGGCCGAGGTGCGCAAGGCCGTCGACCGGCTCTACGGCCACCGGGTGATGCGCCGCCGGGCGGCCGAGGTCACCTCCGAGTCCGCGCTGCGCGGCGCCCGCGCGTCGGCGGCGGTGGCCGGGGCCGACTGGCCGCTGGAGGAGGTGCGGCGCCGCACCGACTTCAGTCTGGACGCCGAGGCCCGCACGGTCGGCGCGGCCCTGCGGATCGCCGCCGAGGCGGGGCAGCTGCTGAGCGTCTGGCGGCACTCGCCGCTGCAGGTGCTGGCTCGGCTGCACCTGCTCGCGCTCGGCGACGCGGACTCGGCTGCCGGTCGGCCGCGCCGGGCGGGGGAGCGCGCCGAGGAGCTGTTCCCGCTGGCGCTCGCGCCGGTGGAGAGCGTCCAGGTCGACGCCGGGGTGGGGCCGCTGCCGGTGCTGCCGGCCGCCCCGGACGCGGAGGAGGTCGCGGCCCGGCTGGACCAGCTCTCCCGGCTGCTGGTGGCCCGCGCGGAGGGGCACGGCATGGGCACGCCGGCCCTGGTGGTCGCCGCGGTGGTGCACGGCGAGCTGCTCGCCCTGCGGCCGTTCGGCACCCACAACGGGCTGATCGCGCGGGCCGCCCAGCGGATCGTGCTGATCGCCGAGGGCCTCGACCCGAAGGCGATCTGCCCCGCCGAGGTCGGCCTGGCCGAGCTGGGCACCGACGCCTACCGCCGCGCCCTGGCGGGCTACCTGGCGGGCACGCCCGAGGGGATGGCGGCCTGGATCGAGCACTGCGGGCGGGCGCTGCGGCTCGGCGTGCGGGAGAGCACGGCGGTCTGCGAGGCGATGCAGCGCGGCATGGTCTGAGCGGCCCGGCCGTCCTCGCCCGAGCCCGGCGCTGCGGGCGTCGCCGGCCTCGCGAACGCGAAGATGCGGCGGCACCTGGTCCTGCTGGGTGCCGCCGCTGGTGCAGATACCGGGTGACCAAGCATGCACCGGAAGTGCCGATCAGACGGGGATCCTGCCCGTTCGTCTGGTCCGGCGGCCCGACAGCGGGTCGGCTGCATGTGGGTGCTCGGTTATCTGTACACGCGGTCCGTGGGGCCTGAACTGCGTTGTCGGTTTGACCTCTTCGGTCCTGACCGGGTCTCGCGGGCCGTGCTTCATTTGTATCGCGTTTCGGCCGAAAGGGGAACCCGAAACGAGAAGTCTGTGCCGATTGCCCGTTTCGGTGGCTTTCGTTCCGGATCACGGCTGCCGTCGGGAACCCCGGCCGGTGGGTCGGCGCCGGCGCGCCAGGTACCAGATGACCCCGGCGGTCACCGCGGCCGTCCCGATCGCCACCGCGGTCAGCACCGAGCCGCTCGGCGCGGAGAACTCGGGCAGTCGCCGTCGCAGTTGCACCGGCCGGTCGAAGACCAGCACCGGCCACTCCCGGGCCTGAGCCTCCTTGCGCAGCGCCCGGTCGGGGTTGACGGCCGAGGGGTGGCCGACCGCCTCCAGCAGCGGCAGGTCGGTCGAGGAGTCGCTGTAGGCGTAGGACGCGGCCAGGTCGTAGCCCTCCGCCTCGGCCAACTCGCGGATGGCCGCGGCCTTGTTCTCGGCGTAGGCGTAGTACTCGATCTCGCCGGTGTAGCAGCCGTCCTCGACTTTGAGCCGGGTCGCGATCACGTGGTCGGCGCCGAGCAGTGCACCGATCGGTTCGACCACCTCGGAGCCGGAGCTGCTGACGATCACCACGTCCCGGCCGGCCGCGTGGTGCTGTTCGATCAGCGAGGCGGCCTCGTCGTAGATGATCGGGTCGATCAGGTTGTGCAGGGTCTCGGCGACGATCTCACGGACCTGCTGGACGTTCCAACCCCGGGTGAGCGCGGAGAGGTACTGGCGCATCTTCTCCATCTGGTCGTGGTCCGCGCCGCCGACCAGGAAGACGAACTGGGCGTACGCACTGCGCAGTACGGCCCGACGGTTGATCAGGCCGCCCTGGTAGAAGGGGCGGCTGAAGGCCAGCGCGCTCGACTTGGCGATGATGGTCTTGTCGAGGTCGAAGAAGGCGGCCGTGCGCGGCCCGTTCGGCCGGGGGCGGGCGGGGGTGGTCGGCTCGTCGGGCCCGGTGGGGCCGCCCGGGGACTCGTCGGCGTGATCGTCGGCGTTCTCGGTGGTGTCCACGGGAACCGAGGATAGAGGGAGCCACAAAACACCCCGCCATTCGGTGTACTCGTGGGCGTGCGGGTTTGTGTTTCTGGCCGCTCGGGTACACCATGGAAGTCACGGATCGTTCGCGACCGTGCTAACCCGGTCCGGCTCCTCCCCCCCGAGTCGGGCTGTGGATAGACGACCCCCGCTCTCCCCCCCGGCGGGGGTCGTCGCACGTCCGGGGCCATTTTCAGGGCTTGAAAGCCCTTCGCGGCAGCTTGCGCGAAGCCACGTCGACGGTGTGCAGGGCGTGTCGACAGCTCCGTCCGTCCACCACCTTTCGTCACCCTGCGTCGTCGTTTGCTCATGGTGGGCACGGCGCGCGCGGCCGGACCCGATCCGTACCGGCGGCCGCTCCGAGAGGGTGCGGAGGAGCCGCCGCGCGGGTGCCGGGAAGGCAGCCGGGCGGGGGCCGACGGAGGGCCGGTTCATCTCCGTTACCCCCATTCGTCAATTCTTCGCCGAATAGCCCCCCGCCCGGGTGAACGTTTTCATCCACAGCCCCCGAGTTATCCACAGGCAATCGGAACGTGGATGACGGAATCCTGATCTCCCCCCACCGTGATGGTCGGCGGCGGTCGCCGGGCAGGGCCTCATCCCCCTTCTTCGAGAGGTCCGCTCGGCGGCCGTCCGTCGGAACCGTCCGACGTGCGTCGTGGCCTCCCTGGTGGCCCGCGGCGCAGAGGGGAGAACACCATGTCGACGCCGATCGCCGACCACGTCACCGCTGGAGGCCCCGCGCCCGCCGCGCCGCTCGTCGTCACCGCGGACGAGGGCCTGGCCGAGCACCTGCTGCGGCTCTGTGCGGCGGCGGGCACCGAGCCCAGGCTGGTCAGGGGCGCGCCGCCGCCGCGCGAGCTGTGGGAGGCCGCCCCGCTGGTCCTGGTCGGGGACGACCAGGCGGAGCGCTGCGCCGGGCTGGGCAGGCGCACCGGGGTGCTGCTGCTGGGGCTGGACCTCGACGATCCCGGGGTGTGGGTCAGAGCCGTCCAACTGGGCGCCGAGCACGTGCTGTTCCTGCCCGACGCCGAGGCCTGGCTGCTGGACCGGATCGCGGACGCGGCCGAGGGCGTCGGTTCGCCGGCGGTCACCGTCGCCGTGCTCGGCGGCCGGGGCGGGGCCGGAGCCTCGACGCTGGCCTGCGCCCTCGCGGTCACGGCCGCCCGGACGGGGCGGCGGACGATGCTCCTCGACGGTGATCCGCTGGGCGGGGGCCTGGACGTCCTGCTCGGCGGGGAGGCGGTGCGCGGGCTGCGCTGGCCCGACCTGGCCGGCGCGCGCGGGCGGGTCAGCGGGGCCGAGCTGGCCCGGGCGCTGCCGTCCCTCAAGCGGCTCTCCGCGCTGTCCTGCCTGTCCTGGGACCGCGGCGACACCCTGGCGGTGCCGCCGGAGGCCATGCGCAGCGTGCTGGCCGCCGCCCGGCGGCGCGGCGGACTGGTGGTGGTCGACGTGCCGCGCCATCTCGACGCGGCCGCCGGGCAGGCGCTGCAGCAGTCCGACCTGGCGCTGCTGGTGGTCCCGGCCGAGTTGCGCGCGGTGGCGGCCGCCGACCGGGTCGCGGCGGCGGCCCGGATGCGGCTCGGGGACGTCCGGGCCGTGGTCCGGCCGATGCGGGCCGGCGGGCTCCCCGCGCACCGGATCGCCCGCGGGCTGCGGCTGGAGCTGGCCGGGGAGTTGGAGCCGGAGCCGGGGCTGGCCGAGGACGTCGAGAAGGGCGTCCCGCCCGGCATGCGGGACGGCGGTCCGCTCGTGCGCTTCTGCGCGACCTTCCTGAACGAAGTGCTGCCGCCGGTGTCGGCGGTCGGAGGAGGTGTGTACTGATGGTCCGTCTGCGCAGAACAGGCCTTCGGAGCGGTGCCCCGGGCCCGGGCGACGGTGCGCGGGAGCACCGGCCGCTCAGGAGCGTGCCGCTCAGGAGTGTGCCGCCGCCCGGCGGGTCGCCGGCGGCCGAACACGGGCCCTGTCCGTACGGCCGGACGGCCCGCGAGGAGCGGACGGCGGAGCTGGTGGACGCGGTGCGGCTGCGGCTCGCCGAGTCGGGAGCCGCCCCGACGGCGGGATCGGTCGCGGCCGTGCTGCGGGCCACCCGGCCGCCGCTCGGCGGGGACGAAGTGCTGGACACCGTGCGCTCGCTGCGTGCCGAACTGGTGGGTGCGGGCCCGCTGGAGCGGCTGCTGGCAGCGCCGGACGTCACGGACGTCCTGGTGAACGGCCCGGAGGAGGTGTGGGTCGACCGTGGCGGCGGCCTGCACCGAGCCACCGGAATCCGGTTCGCCGACGCCGAGGCGGTGCGGCGGCTGGCCCACCGGCTGGCCACCGCGGCCGGGCGGCGCCTGGACGACGCCCGGCCCTGGGTGGACGCCCGGCTGCCGGACGGCACCAGGCTGCACGCGGTGCTGCCGCCGATCGCGGCCGGCTGCACGCACATCTCGCTGCGGGTGTGCCGGCCCCGGCCGTTCACGCTCGACGAGCTGACGGCGGGCGGGGCGCTGCCGCCGGAGGGTGCCGAGCTGCTGGCCGGCATCGTGCGGGCTCGGCTGTCGCTGCTGGTCTCCGGTGGGACGGGCTCGGGCAAGACGACGCTGCTCGCGGCGCTGCTCGGCCTGGTCGGGCCGGACGAACGGATCGTGGTCGCCGAGGACTCCGCCGAGCTGCGGCCGGACCATCCGCACGTCGTCCGGCTGCAGAGCCGACCGCCGAACCAGGAGGGGCTGGGCGAGTTCACCCTGCGGGACCTCGTCCGGCAGGCGCTGCGGATGCGGCCGGACCGGCTGGTGATCGGCGAGGTCCGCGGGGCCGAGGTGTCGGACCTGCTGGCCGCGCTGAACACCGGGCACGAAGGCGGCTGCGGGACCGTCCATGCGAACACCGCGGCGGACGTGCCGGTCCGGCTGGAGGCGCTGGGCTCGCTCGCCGGGCTCGACCGGCCGGCGCTGCACAGCCAACTGCGCGCCGCGCTGGACGTGGTGGTGCACCTGGTGCGGGATCCGGACTCGGGGCGCCGCCGGGTGGCGGAGATCCACACCCTGGCCGGGGACCGCGACGGGCTGGCCGTGACCACTCCGGCGGTGCGGTTTCCCGCGGCGGGCGGCTTGGCACCCGGGGCGGGCTGGGAGCGGCTGGTCGGGCTCCTGGCCGCGCGCGGGGTGGTGCTCGGGGCGGGGGCGCCATGAGTGCGGCGGTGGCAGCGGTGTCGGCGCTGGTCACGTCGATGTCGACGGCGTCCGTGTCGATGGCGTCGGCAGCCCAGGCGGAACGGGAGCTGCGGTTGGTCGAGATCGGTTTCGTGCTGCTGCTGGCCGCGTGTGCGACGGCCGCCGTGGTGCTGCTCTGGTCGTGCGGCCGGAAGGAGCGATGACGTGGAGGTGAGCGATATGTCGGAAAGTCAGGTTGCGCTCGGTTGGGTGACGGTGCTCTGCCTGCTGGCTGTCGTCGGGTGGCGTGCCGTCCAGGAGCAGCTGCCGGGCGGGCGGCGCTCCAGGCTGGTCCTGGCGGGCAGTGGGCCTCCGGCCTGCGGGCCGGATCCACAGGCGGCGCGCTGGTGGTGGGCTCGCCTGCCGGAGCTGATGGCGCCCGAACTGCTGATCCTGCCGGTGGGGTTGGCCTTCGGGCGAACCACCGCCTCACCGGTGCCGGTGCTCGCCGCCGTACTGGCCGTCCTGCCGCTGCGGCGGTGGCGGCTGCGGCGGCGCCTGGCTCTGGAGGCCGGACAGCGGGCCGCGGCGGTGGTGGAGCTCTGCGCCGCGCTGGCGGGGGAGTTGCGCAGCGGCGCGACGCCGGAGCAGGCGCTGCACCTGGTCACCGTGCGGCTCGCCGCGGAGCCGGACGGGCTGCGCCGGCTGGGCGCCGAACCGGTGGCCCGGCTGGCGGCGGGCCGCTACGGCGGGGACGTTCCCGCCGCGCTCCAGCTGCTGGCCGAACTGCCCGGCGGCAGCGGGGCGGCGGCGATCGCGGCCTGTTGGCGGGTCGCCTCCGACGGCGGATCGGGGCTGGCCGCCGCGCTGGACCGGGTCGCTGAGGCGCTGCGCGGCGAGCGGGCCCTGGCGGAGGAGATCTCCGGCGAGCTTGCCGGGCCGCGGACGACGATCGCCGTTCTGGCCGCCCTGCCGGGTGCGGGCCTGTTCCTGGGCAGCGGGCTCGGGGCCCGCCCGCTGGAGGTCCTGCTGCACACCTCGGCCGGGCTGGGCTGCCTCGTGGCGGGCGCGGCCCTGGAGGGGCTGGGGGTGCTCTGGACGGCCCGCATTGTCCGGGCGGCGGCGCGGGGCGCGCTGGAGGCCCCGCGAGGCGCTGACGGGCCGGGCGGCGGCGGAGGTGGAAGCCGAGGACTCCTGCGGGCGCGGGCACGGGCCCGGATGCGGGCGCTCGGTGCCGGAGCGGGGGCGGCGTGATGGGGGGCCTCGGATGGATGTTGGCCGGGCCCGTGGTCGCGGTGGCGGTGACCTCGGCGTCCATGGCGGTGGGGTCGGTGCGGCGCACCGCCGAGCGGCGGGCGTTCGCCTGGGTGTCCGAACGGGAAGTGGAGCGACGGCGAACGGGCCCGAGAGGTCCGGGTATCGGGCCAGGGCGGCGATTGGTCTCGGCGGTCGGTGCCGGGCTGGCGGTGGTGGTGCTGGTCGGGGGCGTGGTCGGTGTCGTGGTCGGGGTGCTGGCAGCGACGGGAGTCCACCGGTGGTCGGCCCGGGCCCGCTCGCCGACGGATCGCCGGGCGGCGCTGGAGGAAGAGCTGCTGATCAGGCAACTCCCGCTCAGTGCAGAACTGCTGGCGGCCTGTCTCGGGTCGGCGGCGCTGCCCTCGGTGGCGGTGTCGGCGGTGGGCCGGAGTGTGGGCGCGCCGCTGGGGCCGAGGCTGGTGGCGATCGGGGCCGAACTGGCCCTGGGGGCACCGCCGGAGCTGTGCTGGACCAGGCTGGGCGAACAGCACCCCGCACTGGCTCCGCTGGCGCGCTGCCTGGTCCGGACGAGCCGCGGCGGGGCTCCGGCCGCCGGTCCGCTGATCGGACTGGCCCAGGCGCAGCGGACGGCGGCCGCCCGGGCGGCCCATACCCGGGTCCGCCGGGCGGCGGTGCTCGCCACCGCGCCGCTCGGGCTGTGCTTCCTCCCGGCCTTCGTGCTGATCGGGGTGGTGCCGGTGGTGATCGGCCTCACCAGCCGTTTCGCCCAGTCGATGTGAGTGGTGGCCGGCTAGCGAACGGCCGGAACGAATCCGAACGAATCCGAACGAACTGAAATGAACCGGAAGAAGATTCCTGACAGGAGAGTAACGATGGCTGCAGTGCTGATGATCAAGGACGGGACCGGGCAGTCGCTCCGACAGTTGCCCGGGGTGCAGCGACGGAGGGGGCGCGGGGCAGAGGCCCGGGTGCGTAGGGCGGTCCGGCGCCGGGGCAGGTCGGACGCCGGAATGACCACCGCCGAATACGCGGTGGGAACCCTGGGGGCGTGTGCCCTCGCGGCCGGGCTCTACAAGGTGGTGACCAGCACGGCCATCACCGGGGCGCTGACCGAGATGCTGGAACGGGCACTCCATGCGACGTAGGGGCAGGCCGAGGCCTCATGCTGTGCCCGCTCCCCGGGCGGCCGACGGGAGTTGCGGGAGCTCGGCGGCGGTGCGGCGCCAAGGGGTGCGGCTGACGCGGTCGGTGCGGTCGGTGCGGCGTGGGGACGGTGGCTTCGTCACGGCGGAGACGGCGGTGGTGCTGCCGGCGCTCGTCCTGCTCGCGGCGATGCTGATCTGGGGGGTGCTCGCGGCGGCCGCGCAGATCACCTGCGTGGACGCGGCCCGGATCGGTGCCAGGGCGGCCGCGCGCGGGGAGACGGACGCCGTCGAACTCGCCCGCGCGGCGGCCCCGCCGGGAGCACGGGTGCGGTTGGCGGTCGCACCGGACACGGTGCGGGTCGACGTGGACGCCCCGTGCGCGGCGCCGGGGCGGCTGGCCGGTCTGCTCGCGGTGCGGGTCGGCGCGATGGCCGTGGCCGCCAGGGAGGACGTACTGGGCGGCACTACGGAGGGAGGCGGAGGCCCGTGGCCCGCCTGAGCGGTCCCCGGCGGGCGGTGGAGCGGCTGGCGCGGGTCCGTACGGTGTGGGTCCGTACCGTGCGGGTTCGTACCGTTCGGATCCGCACCGCTCGGGCCGCTGCCGCCGGCCGGCGCGGGTACGGGTCGGACGCGGGCTCGGCGACGGTCTGGCTGTTGACCCTGGCGATGCTGGGCACGGTGGTCTTCGCCGCGACGATCGCGGTCGGTGCGGTGGTGGCCGCCCGGCACCGGGCCGAGTCGGCCGCCGACCTGGCGGCCCTCGCGGCAGCGGACCGGCTGCTGCTGGACCCCGACGGCGGCTGCGGTCGGGCCACCGGGATCGCCGCGACGCAGGGCGCCGCTCTGGTGTCCTGCGCGGTGGACCGGTCGGCGGACGCCGTCGAGGTGGTGGCCGAGGTGCCGGTCGGCGGGCTCCCGCTGCGGCTGCCGGTCGGTCCGGCGCGGGCGAGGGCCCGGGCCGGACCGGTTCGGGCTCCGGTCACCGCGGCCGAGGACGGTGCCGCTGCTGGAGCCGGTGCTGCCGCCAGTGCCGGCGGCGGTCCGGGCGCCACGAGCGGTGCGGCGGTGGTGTCATGAAGCGGCCGGCGCGCCACCGTCCGCCGCGGAGCCGGCCTCCGGCGCCCCGGCCAGCAGGACGTCCAGCAGCCGGACGGCTGCCGCCTTGTCCAGCGGGTCGTTCCCGTTGCCGCACTTGGGCGACTGGACGCAGGACGGGCAGCCGCGCTCGCACTCGCAGGAGGCGATCGCGGCGCGGGTGGCGGTCAGCCACGGGACGGCCCGCTGGAAGCCGCGCTCGGCGAAGCCGGCCCCGCCCGGGTGGCCGTCGTAGACGAACACCGTGGGCAGTCCGGTGTCGGGGTGCAGCGGGACGGAGACGCCGCCGATGTCCCACCGGTCGCAGGTGGCGAACAGCGGCAGCAGGCCGATCGAGGCGTGTTCGGCGGCATGGGCGGCGCCGGGCAGCCGGTCGAGCGGGAGGTCCGCGTCGAGCAGTTGGTCCTCGGTGACGGTCCACCAGACCGCGCGGGTGCGCAGGGTGCGGGGAGGGAGGTCGAGCTTGCTCTCGCCCATGATCTCCCCGGTGGAGATCCGCTTGCGGAGGTAGCCGACCACCTGGTTGACCACCTCCACCGAACCGAAGCTGAGCCGGCCCTCGCCCCACTCGACGGTGGTGTCGGTGTCGAGGACGGAGATGGAGGTGATGTCACGGGCGGCCGTCGTGTACGGCGGGTCGGCCGGCTCGACCAGGGCGACCGAGTCCGCCAGGTCGAGCTCCCGGACCAGGTAGGTGCGGCCCTGGTGGAGGTGGACGGCCCCGGTGTGCACGGTGGTGTGGGCGGCCGCGGCGTCCACCGTGCCGAGCAGCCGGCCGGTGTCGGCCTCGACGATCTGCACCGGGCTGCCGCCGCTGCCGCGCAGGTCGACGGCGTCGGCGGCGCGCTCCCGGCGGGTCCAGTACCAGGAGCCGTCGGCGCGCCGGCGCAGCAGACCGCGTCGCTCCAGCACCGGCAGCAGCGGGGCGGTGGAGGGCCCGAACAGCTCCAGGTCGGTGTCGGTGAGCGGGAGTTCGGCCGCCGCCGCGCACAGGTGCGGAGCCAGCACGTGCGGGTTGTCGGGGTCGAGCACGGTGGCCTCGACGGGCGTCGCGAACAGCGCCTCCGGGTGGTGCACCAGGTAGGTGTCCAGCGGGTCGTCCCGGGCGATCAGGACGGCCAGCGCGCCCTGGGCTTCACGGCCCGCCCGGCCCGCCTGCTGCCAGAGCGAGGCCCGGGTGCCGGGGTAGCCGGCCATCAGGACGGCGTCGAGTCCGGAGATGTCGACGCCGAGTTCGAGAGCGGAGGTGGAGGCGAGCCCGAGCAGCCGGCCGGAGTGCAGGTCCCGCTCCAGGGCACGGCGTTCGTCGGCGAGGTAGCCGCCGCGGTAGGCGGCCACCCGCTCGGCGAGCGGCCGGCCGAGCTGGTCCTGGGCCTGCAGGGCGACGAGTTCGGCGGCTCTGCGGGAGCGGACGAACACGACGGTCCGGGTCTGCCGTTCGACCAGGTCGGTCAGCAGGTGCGCGGCCTCGGCGGTGGCGGTGCGGCGCACCGGGGCACCGTGCTCACCGACGTTCTCGGTCAGCGGCGGCTCCCAGAGACCGAAGACCATCGGCCCGCGCGGCGAGGCGTCCTCGGTGACGGCCACGGCGGGCAGGCCGGTCAGCCGTCGGGCCGTCACGGCCGGGTCAGCGGTGGTGGCGGAGGCGAGCAGGAAGGTGGGTGACGAACCGTAACGGGCGCAGATGCGTCGCAGCCGTCGCAGCACCTGGGCGACGTGCGAGCCGAACACGCCCCGGTAGCTGTGGCACTCGTCGATGACCACGTAGCGCAGCACCTTGAGGAAGGACGACCAGCGGGCGTGCGCGGGCAGGATGCCCCGGTGCAGCATGTCCGGGTTGGTGAGCACGTAGGAGGCGTACTGGCGGACCCACTCGCGCTCCTCGGGCGGGGTGTCGCCGTCGTACAGGGCGGCACGGACCCTCGGCGGGGCGAGTTCGGCGGCGCGGCGGCGCTGGTCGGCGGCCAACGCCTTGGTCGGGGCCAGGTAGAGCGCGGTGGCGCCGCGGCCATTGCGGGCCTCGGTGCCCTCCAGCAGGTCGCTGAGCACGGGCGCCAGATAGCCCAGCGACTTGCCCGAGGCGGTGCCTGTGGCGATGACCACAGTCTGGCCGCTTTTGGCCAGGTTCATCGCTTCTGCCTGGTGCGCCCAGGGCTGTTCCACTCCCACGTCCCGGGCCGAGGTGACGATCTCCGGCCGGATCGAGTCGGGCCACGGGGAATAACGCGCAGGTCGAGCGGGAAGGTGCTCCGTATGGGTGAGCCGATCGGCCCGCCCCCGACCGGTGGACAGGGTCGTGAGCAGTGCCTCGGGCAGGCTGTGTCGGGGCGGCATGAGGACCCAGTGTGTCACCGGCGTGACGGAGAATCGTCGTAAGCCATCGTGCGGGCATGGTCGCAGGTGGTTGAATGTGGCCGTGACGGCCGTACGGCCGTGGGTCGCAGCGCTGAGGCTTGCCACGCGTTCGCTTGGTGCCCCGGGCTCGCGACCATGCGGTGGCGGCCGTCCGGCCGAGGATCGCACATGACGTAGCAAGGCAAGGTGCTGGAGGTTCCGTGGACCTGTCCCTGTCGACCCGCGCAGTCGGCGATCGTACGGTCGTCGAGGTTGGCGGCGAGATCGATGTGTACACCGCCCCGAAGCTGCGGGAGCAGCTGGTCGAGCTCGTCAACGACGGCAAGTACCACCTCGTCGTCGACATGGAGGGCGTTGACTTCCTCGACTCGACCGGCCTGGGCGTGCTGGTCGGTGGCCTGAAGCGGGTGCGTGCCCACGAGGGCTCGCTGCGCCTGGTGTGCAACCAGGAACGCATTCTCAAGATCTTCCGGATCACCGGTCTGACCAAGGTCTTCCCGATCCACACCTCGGTGGACGACGCGGTCTCCGCGACCGACTGACGCGTCCGGGCCGGTTCACGCGGCCGGCCCGTCCGTTCCACGCGTCCGGGGTGCAGGGGCCGCGAGGCCCCGCGCTCCCCGGACGCCTCAGGGCCGGTCGAGTGCCGGCCCGCGGGGCCGCACCGTCGGCTCCGGCCGGAGTACCCCGAGGGGGAGAGATGGCAACCGTCGAACTTCGATTCAGCGCGCTTCCCGAGCACGTGCGGACGGCCAGGCTGGTCGCCGCGGCCGTCGCCAGACGGGCCGGGGTTGACGAGTCGGTGCTCGACGAGGTGCGGCTCGCGGTCGGTGAGGCGTGCTCGCGTGCGGTGGGTCTGCACCAGCGCGGGGGCATCGGCGGCACGGTGCGGGTCGCCCTGACCGACCAGGAGAAGCGTTTCCTCATCGAGGTCGAGGACGAGGCGGGCCCCGCCGCGGTCCCGGCTTCCGGCGCTGCCGAGGGCGGCGATTCGGACGAGGACACCCTGGGCCTCGCCGTGATCACCGGTCTGGTCGAGGACCTGGAGGTCGCCAACGGCGCCGACGGCGGCGTGATCCGGATGAGCTGGCCTGTCTCGGTCGCCTCCGTAGCGGTCTGACGCCGTAACCGGGATTCCTCAACCTCCGGGGCTCCTTGCCTCGACCTCCGGGTTTCCTCACCTCGGGGTTCGGTGCGTCGGTGTGTCCTTCGCCAGGGTCCCGTTCGAAGGATCCGTCTCCCGGCGTCCCGCTCTCCGGGTACTCATTGACAAATTGTTGACCCGGCGGTTCGCTGCTTCCGGCACGACCGGGTCCGATCGCCGATCGGACCTGTCGCGGAAGAGGAAGCTCATGCGGATTCGCATCCTGTGGCCGGCCGGGCAGGCCACCGCCACGCTGGCGGCCACCCCCACCACTGACACGCTCTGGGCGGAGCTGCCGATCAGCTCGACGGCCAACACCTGGGGCGAGGAGGTCTGCTTCGGCACGCCCGCCAGCGTGCCGCGCGAGTACGGTGCCCGGCAGGTCGTCGAGCGGGGCACGGTCGCGTTCTGGACCGACGGCGACAGCCTTGCGCTGCCGTACGGCCCGACCCCTGTCTCCCAGGACGGCGAGTGCCGACTGGCCAGCCCCTGCAACGTCCTCGGTGCGTTGGACGGGGACGCCGGGGTGCTGCGCACCGTCCGGCCGGGCGATCCGATCAGGGTCGAGCGGGCCTGATCGGCGGCGGGGGCGTGTTCTGAGCACGGGCCGGGCGGGAGTTCGGGACAGGGGCGGTCTGGGAGCCGTGCAGCCGGGAGCCGAGCAGCCGGGAACCGGACGCCCGGTGAGGGCCGTGTAGGTTCGACGACCGAAGACGACGAACCGAAAGGCTTCTCCCGGTGAACAAGCGACTGCTGGCCGTACCCGCCCTCGGCGTGCTGCTCGCGTTCGGAGCCGTCGGCTGCGGCGGCGACGACAACAGCAAGCAGCTGGAGTCCTGGGCATCGAACGTCTGCGGCGCGGCCAAGGACCCGATCGCCCAGGCGCAGGCCGCCCTCGCCGACACCGGCCAGGTGAAGACCGGTGAGTCCCCGGCCGATCTGCAGAAGCGGCTCTCGACGGACATCGGGCGACTCGCCAAGACCAACCAGGACATCGCGGCCGCCATCGACGCAGCCGGTGCGCCCAAGGTGGACAACGGTGCGACGCTGCAGAAGGACACCGTCGACGAGCTGAAGAAGGCCTCCGAAGGCTACCTGGACGTCCAGAAGAAGCTGGACGCGCTGCCCAACAACGACCAGGCGAAGTTCGCGGACGCGCTGCACAGCGTCGGCGACCAGCTGCAGCAGCTGTCCTCGCTGTCCACCCAGGCGCAGGCCAAGCTGCAGCGCGGCGACCTTGGCGCGGCGATGGCCAGGCAGGAGGGCTGCAAGCCCACCCAGGCCACCCCCAGTGCCGGTGCGAGCGGCAGGGCCGGCGCTTCCCCGGCCGCCGGCGGCACGAGCGGCACCCCGAGCGCTGGCGCCTCCGCCTCGGCCGGCGCCCCCAGCGGCACCCCTGCCGCGGGCGCGACGGACACCGCGAGTCCGGCGGCCACCCCCTCGGCGGGCGCCAGCACCACTCCGGCGGCCCCGGCCACGACCCCGGCCACCCCGGCGCCCAGCGCGAGCTGATCGAGCGCGGGGAGGAGACGGGGCGAGACGGGAGGAAACACAGGGGCCGGGGCCGTTCCCGCGAACGGTCCCGGCCCCGGCCCGGCCCCTGTGTCGGCAGTTCGGCAGTTCGGCAGTCGGCGTTCCGGTCCGGATGGCGGGCCGCCCCGGCCCCGGCAGGGAGCGTGGGGATGAGGGCGCGCTCCTGCTGAGGGGATGGGCGCCGCGACACCGGCGGCGAGGCAGAGGTTCACCCGTCGCCCTGGAACCGGACCGGCGGGCCGGGTGCGGTCCCTCGCCCGTTCCGCACGGGCCGGTGGGGCCGGGGTGGGGCCGGTCGGGGGACAATGGCGGGGTGATCAGTAGTCCTGTTCTCGACCCGACCCGTCTGGCCAAGCTGCGCGAGGCGCTGCTGGCCGCCTCGTTCACCGCCGATGGGTGCCTGGACCTGTTGGGGCCCACCGGCTACGCGGCGTTGGCCCGTAGCGAGGCGGTTCCGGCACTGCGCGCGACCCGCGGCGGCAGCCCGCTGGAGACGCTGGTCCGGCTGTTCCTGCTGCAGCAGCCGGTGCCGTACAAGGCGGCGGCCGCCGCGCTGCCGGTGGAGGACTGCCTGGCGGACGGCTGGCTGCGCCCGGACGGAGACCTGGTGCGCGCCACGGTGGACGTCCGGCCGTACGCCAACGAGGTTGCCGGGATGCCCAGTTCGGATGGCTGGGTGGTCTCCGACCTGGGGTGCGCGGTGGGCGGCGCGGGCGGGATCGGCTCCGGCGAGACCGCGCACGGGGTGGCCCGCAAGGACCTGGTGCTGGGGGTCGGCGGGGCGTCCACGACGCTGGCCAACATCACCGTCCGCCGGCCCGTCCGGGCCGCGCTGGACCTCGGTTCCGGCTCCGGCGTGCAGGCGCTGCACGCCGCCCGGCACGCCCGTTGCGTCACCGCCACCGACCTGAACCCGCGCGCGCTGCGGTTCACCGAACTGACCCTGGCGCTGTCCGGGTTCGAGAACACGGAGACGCTCACCGGGAGCCTCTTCGAGCCGGTAGGGGAGCGGAAGTTCGACCTGATCGTCTCCAACCCGCCGTTCGTCATCTCGCCGGGCGGCCGGTTCACCTACCGTGACGGCGGCATGGCCGGAGACGACCTGTGCCGGAGCCTGGTCCGCTCGGCCGCTGATCACCTGGAGCCGGGCGGCTACTGCCAGTTGCTCGCCAACTGGCAGCACGTCAGGGGCGAGGACTGGCACGAGCGGCTGGCCGGCTGGGTGGCGGGCACCGGGCTGGACGCCTGGATCGTCCAGCGCGAGGTCCAGGACGTAGCCCAGTACGCCGAGTTGTGGCTGCGCGACGGCGGTGACCACCGCGGACCGGGCGGCGACTACCAGGCCCGGTACGGCGAGTGGCTGGACGCCTTCGAGGCGGGCCGGGTCGAGGGCATCGGGATGGGCTGGATCACCCTGCGGGCGAGCGGCGCCGAGCGTCCGACCGTCCGGGTGGAGGAGTGGCCGCACCCGGTGGAGCAGCCGCTCGGCCCGCACATCGACGAGTGGTTCGACCGGCAGGACTTCCTGCGCTCGCACGACGACGCGGGCCTGCTCGCGGCCCGCTACGTGCTGGCCGACGAGGTGGTCCAGGAGCAGGTCGGCGCGCCGGGGGCGGAGGACCCGGAGCATGTGGTGCTGCGGCACAACCGGGGCATGCGGCGGGCCACCAAGGTGGACACCGTCGGCGCCGGGTTCGTCGGGGTCTGCGACGGGACGCTGTCGGCGGGCGAGATCGTGGACGCCATCGCGCACCTGCTGGGCGAGGACCGGGTGGTGCTGCGGGACCGGGTGCCGGAGTCGCTCCGCCTGCTGACCGAGCAGGGGTTCATCAACCCGGTCCGGTAAGTCCGGTTCGGTGAGTCCCGGTCCGGTGAGGCTCACGAGGAGAGCTCCCGGTTCACCCGCCCGTACACGCCGGTTCGCCCCACGGACCCCGTCCGGCTGCCCCCTGTTGGCCGGACACTGTGAGGCTCTGTCCACAGGCTGTGGACAGAGCTGGGGAGCCGGGGGCCAGGGGTGGACGCGACGACGGCGGCCGTGAGCGGGCTGGTGCTCACGCTCTTCGGTGGCGTGCTGTTGCTGTGGTGCGCCGCCGAAGTGCGCCTTCGCCACCAGGTGCGGCGCCGGGGGGTGTCGACGATGGCCACGGTCGTCGCCGAGAACGACGCGCACGGTCAGCTCGACAGCGCGCCGCTGCTCTCCTTCTCCGTGCTGCCGTCGGCGGGCGGCGCCAACGGCTCCGGGGCGGCCGGCCGGATCGCGGAGCTCGTGCTCACCCGGCCGCGCGGGCACACTCCGCTGCGTCGTCCCGAGCGTTTCGCCCCCGGCGCCCCGGTGCGGATCTGCTACGACCCGGACCGCCCCTGCCGGGCCGTGCTGGCGGCCGGGGAGGTCGGCCGGACGGCGGTCGTCGACCTGCTGTGGAGCGCCCTGGGCACGGCCTGTCTGCTGGCCGGCGCCGGACTGCTGGCTGCGGTCGGCCGCTGAGGCCCCGGCGCGAACCGGATGTACCGGAACACACTGGAACGTGCCGGACACGCATCGGAACGCACCGGGCGCGCACCGGCCATGAACCCGGCGCGAACCGGGCGCGAACCGGGCGCGAAGCGGAGAGCGCGATACCGCGAGCGCGCCGATTTTTCCGTTGACAGATCTTGAAATCCGTCATTCCATCCTCCGGAACCTGCCGAAGCCCCCCTCCACGGGGCGCGAACCTCCGTCATCGGGTTACCGTTCGAGTGGCGTCGGTGAGCGCGGCAAGCGAAAAAGCGGGATCCGTCCGTTTGACAAGGGTGGCCGGGGTACGGTCACACTCCGCTGGTGGGGTGTCGTTCAGCGGCGGCCCCGGGACGGTGGAGGGGTCGGGCGGAGCGCAGCCCGTGCTGCCAGCGCCGACCAGCCAATAAGGACCGGGAGAGAAGAGCGAAGGTGTCCCCGAGCAGCGAGACCGCGCACGGACAGCGACTCGTCATTGTCGAGTCGCCGGCCAAGGCGAAGACGATCAAGGGCTACCTTGGCCCCGGCTACATCGTCGAGGCGAGCGTCGGGCACATCCGCGACCTCCCCAGCACCGCGGCCGAGGTGCCGGACAAGTACACCGGCGAGGTGCGCCGCCTCGGGGTGGACGTCGACCACGACTTCGCGCCCATCTACGTGGTCAACGCGGACAAGAAGTCCCAGGTCAGCAAGTTGAAGTCGCTGCTCGCGGAGTCCGACGAGCTCTTCCTCGCCACCGATGAGGACCGCGAGGGCGAGGCCATCGCGTGGCACCTCCAGCAGGTGCTCAAGCCCAAGGTGCCGGTGCACCGGATGGTGTTCCACGAGATCACCAAGACGGCGATCCAGGAGGCGGTGGCCAACCCGCGCGAGCTGAACCAGCGCCTGGTCGACGCCCAGGAGACCCGCCGCATCCTCGACCGCCTCTACGGCTTCGAGGTATCGCCGGTGCTGTGGAAGAAGGTCATGCCGAAGCTGTCGGCGGGCCGGGTGCAGTCCGTGGCGACCCGCCTGGTGGTCGAGCGCGAGCGCGAGCGGATGGCCTTCCGCACCGCCTCGTACTGGGACCTGGTCGGCACCTTCGGCACCGGCCGCACCCCGGTCGACGCCGCCAACCCGGAGACCTTCGGCGCCCGGCTGGCCTCGGTCGACGGCAAGCGGATCGCCAGCGGCCGCGACTTCGGTTCGGACGGGCGGCTCAAGGCGGGCAGCACCAACACCCTGCACCTGGACGAGCAGGCCGCCCGCCAGCTGGCCGCCGCCCTGGCGCAGACCGCGTTCAGCGTCCGCAGCGTCGAGTCCAAGCCCTACCGCCGCTCGCCGTACGCGCCGTTCCGCACCACCACGCTCCAGCAGGAGGCCAGCCGCAAGCTGGGCTTCGGCGCCAAGCGGACCATGCAGGTGGCCCAGAAGCTGTACGAGAACGGCTTCATCACCTATATGCGCACCGACTCCACCACGCTGTCGGACACCGCGATCGCTGCCGCCCGCGCGCAGGTCACCCAGCTCTACGGCGCCGACTACCTGCCGGACGCCCCGCGCACCTACGCCAGCAAGGTCAAGAACGCCCAGGAGGCGCACGAGGCCGTCCGCCCCTCCGGCGACCGCTTCCGCACCCCCGCCGAGACCGGCCTGAGCGGCGACGACTTCAAGCTGTACGAGCTGATCTGGATGCGCACCGTCGCCTCCCAGATGAAGGACGCGGTCGGCCAGTCGGTCACCGTCCGGGTCGGCGGCGCCTCCGCCGACGGCCGGGACGTCGAGTTCTCCGCGTCCGGCAAGATCATCACCTTCCACGGCTTCCTCAAGGCCTACGTCGAGGGCGCCGACGACCCGAACGCCGAGCTCGACGACCGCGAGCGCCGGCTGCCGCAGGTCGCCCAGGGCGACCCGCTGGCCGCCGACCGGATCACCCCGGAGGGCCACGCCACCAAGCCGCCGGCCCGCTACACCGAGGCCTCGCTGGTCAAGGAGCTGGAGGACCGGGAGATCGGCCGCCCCTCCACCTACGCGTCGATCATCGACACGATCATCCAGCGCCGGTACGTGTTCAAGAAGGGCACGGCGCTCGTCCCGTCCTTCCTCTCCTTCGCCGTGGTCAACCTGCTGGAGAAGCACTTCGGCCGGCTGGTCGACTACGACTTCACCGCCAAGATGGAGGACGACCTCGACCGGATCGCCGCCGGTGAGGCTCAGTCCGTGCCGTGGCTGAAGCGCTTCTACTTCGGTGAGGGCGAGGGCGCGGCCGGCGGTGCCGCCGAGGCCGGCAACGGCGACGGCGACCACCTGGGCGGCCTGAAGGAACTGGTCACCGACCTCGGCGCGATCGACGCCCGGGAGATCAGCTCCTTCCGGATCAGCGAGGACATCACCCTGCGGGTCGGCCGCTACGGCCCGTACGTCGAGCGCGCCTCCGCCGTCGAGGGCGAGCCCGGCCAGCGCGCCGACATCCCGGACGAGCTGCCGCCGGACGAGCTGACCGTCGAGCTGGCCGAGGAGCTGCTGGCCAAGCCCAGCGGCGACTTCGAGCTCGGCCCGGACCCGGTCAGCGGCAACATGCTGGTCGCCAAGGACGGGCGCTACGGCCCGTACGTGACCGAGATCCTGCCCGAGGGCACGCCGAAGACCGGCAAGAACGCGGTCAAGCCGCGCACCGCCTCGCTCTTCAAGACGATGTCGCTGGACACCGTCACCCTGGAGGACGCGTTGCGGCTGCTGTCGCTGCCGCGCGTGGTCGGCACCGACCCCGAGGGCGCGGAGATCACCGCGCAGAACGGCCGCTACGGCCCGTACCTCAAGCGCGGCACAGACTCGCGCTCGCTCACCAGCGAGGACCAGCTCTTCACGATCACCCTCGAAGAGGCGCTGGCGATCTACGCCCAGCCCAAGCAGCGCGGCCGGGCCGCCGCCGCCCCGCCGCTCAAGGAGCTGGGCACGGACCCGGTCAGCGAGCGCCCGGTGGTGGTCAAGGACGGCCGGTTCGGCCCGTACGTGACCGACGGGGAGACCAACGCCACGCTGCGCAAGGACGACGACGTCGAGACCATCACGCCGGAGCGCGGCTACGAGCTGCTCGCCGAGAAGCGGGCGCGCGGGCCGGTGAAGAAGGCGGCGAAGAAGGCTCCGGCGAAGAAGGCGGCGGCCAAGAAGACGACCACCACCAAGACGGCGGCGACCAAGACCGCCGCCAAGAAGACGGCCGCGAAGAAGACCACCACCGCCAAGACGGCGACGGCGAAGAAGGCGGCCGCGAAGAAGGCCGCGGCCGGCAAGCCCGCCGCCACCGACGAGGGCTGATCCTCCGACAGCGGTACCCGGGCCCGCGCCCCCGTTCGGGGGTTCGGGCCCGAGGCCGTTCCGGCTCGGGATCGGTACGGGGCAGCGCTGGACCGGTACGGGGCACGACGCGCTCCCGGTGCACCGGCGGCCGGGGCGGCCCCTGGTCCGTGCGGGACGGCCCCATGGTTCGTGCGGGGGGCGCCCTGGTCTGTGCGGGGATCGTCACAGGCCGGTGATGAGCGGGAACCGGAACCCCGTTCATCTCAATCGGGCAAAGCCCAGACCGCTACGCTGACCGTATGACGAGCGAGGAGCAGCCCACCCCCAGCGCCGCCCCGGCCGCCAGAGCCACCGGTCCCGACCTGCCCGAGGTCGCGCCCGCCGGAACCCCCGTGGACCGGGCCCGGGCGCTGTTGCGGACCAGGCCCTACCGGCGCCTGTGGACCACCCAGCTGATCGGCGGCACCGCCGACCGGCTCGGGCTGCTGGTGCTGCTCGCGCTCACCGTGATCGCCGCCGCCCAGGCCGGGCAGCTCGGCGACCTGCCGCGCAGCTTTGCCTTCACCACCGCGGCCGTCCTGGCCGTCCGGGTGGCGGCCACCGGGCTGGTCGGCGTGGCGCTGCTGGAGCCGGTGCACCAGCTGGTCGCCGGGAAGCTCGACCGACGCTGGACGCTGTTCGGCGCGGACGCGCTGCGCGCCCTGCTGATCGGCATCGCGCCCTGGTGGACGGTCTGGTTGGGCTCCGGCCCGAAGCCCTCCGGCGCGGCCACCTACGTGCTGCTCGCTACGGTGTTCCTCACCGGTGCCGCCGAGCGGGTGTGGGGGATCGCCAAGGCCGCCGCCGTCCCCGGCCTGCTGCCGCCGGCCGACCCGTACGCGCCCGCCGCCGAGCAGCGGCCGGCCGCCGCCAATCTGGACACCGTCCGGAGCATCGACCGCTTCACCGGCTGGGTGACCGTGGCGCTCGGCGCCGTCGGCCTGGTCGGCTTCACCCTGGTCAACAACATCGGCGCGGCGCTCGGTTCGGACTGGCTGCGCGCCCACCAGCTGACCTTCGCGGCGCTCGGCGCGGCCGGCCTGTTCGCCGCCGCGGCCGTCCGCGGCTACCTCCAGCCGCTGCCCGGCGGACCGGTGGCCGTGGCCCCGCACTCGCCGCTGACCGGCCTGCGCGCCCCGACCGACGCGACCCCCGGCCCCGCCCTGCGCAAGGGCCGCACCGGCAGCGCGCCGTACTTCACCTTCGCCGTCGCGGCCGGCTTCGCCTCGATGGCGGGCGTCGCCGCGCTGGCGCTGCTCACCGCCGCCGAGCACCGGGCCGGGCCGATCGGCTACGGCCTGATCGTGCTCGCCGCGGTCGGCGCCCCCGCGCTCGGCGCCGGGCTCACCCGGGCCGTCCTGCCCTCGCTCTCCCGCCGCCGGCTGCTCGCGCTGGCGCTGCTCACCGAGGGCGTCGCGCTGATCCTGGCCGGGCTGGTGCTGGACTTCGTGCTGGTGCTGCTGCTCACCGGGCTGGCCGGGCTGGCCGCCGGGATCGTCGTCTCGGCCGGGCGCACCCTGCTCGCCCAGGAGGTCGAGGAGGCCCGGCTGCCCAAGGTCACCGAGCACCTGCACGCGGTGCTGCGGGCCGTGGTCGCCGCCGCGCTGGTCGCCGTCCCGCTGATCGCCGCGGCCTACGGGGACGTCGAGTACGGCACCGTCGAGCCCGGTTCCTTCACCTTCATCCACGGCGGGGCCGCCCTCGCCGTCGCCACCTCGGGGCTGCTCACCCTGGTGCTCGCCGCCGTCGTGCTGCTGCGCACCGACGACCGGCGTGGCACCGTGCCGTTCGGCCGGGACCTGGTGGACGCGGTGCGCGGCGGCAGCGGCCCGGTGCCGCACCGGGGCGCGGGCACCGGATTCTTCATCGCCCTGGAGGGCGGCGACGGCGCCGGCAAGTCCACCCAGGCCCAGGCGCTCGCCGAGTGGATCCGCGGCAAGGGGCACGAGGTCGTGCTCACCCGCGAGCCCGGCGGCAGCCCGGTCGGCCAGCGGCTGCGCGGGCTCGTCCTGGACGTCGGCAACACCGGCCTGTCGCACCGCGCCGAGGCGCTGATCTACGCCGCCGACCGCGCCGAGCACGTGGAGAACGTCATCCGGCCGGCCCTCGCCCGCGGCGCCGTGGTGATCACCGACCGGTACATGGACTCCTCCATCGCCTACCAGGGAGCCGGGCGCGACCTGGCCGCCACCGAGGTCGCCCGGATCTCCCGCTGGGCGACCGGCGGGCTTCTGCCGGACCTGACCGTGGTGCTGGACGTCGACCCGACCAGGGCCCGGGAGCGCTTCACCGAGGCGCTGGACCGGCTGGAGTCCGAGCCCACCGAGTTCCACCAGCGGGTCCGGGCGGGCTTCCTCGCCCTCGCGGCCGCCGATCCGGCGCGCTACCTGGTCGTGGACGGCAGCCAGGCCCCCGGCTTCGTCACCACCGCCATCCGGCACCGGCTCGACCGCGAGCTGCCGCTCTCCGAGCAGGAGAAGGCCGCCCGCGCCGAGGGGGAGCGGCTGGCCAAGGAGGAGGCCGAGCGGCGTGCCGCCGAGGAGGCCCGTAAGAAGGCCGAGGAGGAGGCCGCCGAACGCAAGCGCCAGGAGGTGCTGGCGCAGTTGCGGGCCGAGCAGGCCGAAAAGGAGCGGCTGGCCAAGGAGGAGGCCGAGCGGGTCGCTGCCGAGGCCCGGCGCAAGGCCGAGGAGGAGGCCCGCCGCCGCGCGGAGGAGGAAGCGCACCGCCGCGCCGAGGAGGAGGCCCGTCGGCGGGCCGAGGAAGAGGCCCGGTTGGCCGCTGAGGCCGCCGAGCGCCAGCGGATCGCCGCCGAGGCGGCCGCCCAGGCGGAGCTGCAGCGGCAGCGGGAGCTGGCGCGCGAGGAGCAGCGGCGCCGGGCGGAGGAGGCGCTCCAGCGGGCCGAGGAGGCTCGGCTGGCGCAGGCCGCGGCCCTGGCGGCGGCTGCCGCGGCGGCGGAGACGGCCGCGGACCGGGCCGGTTCGGCTGCGGCGTCGGGCTCCGGGGCCGGTGCGGGTTCCGGCTCGGGTTCGGAACGCTCGGGTTCGGGTCCGTCGGGTTCGGGCCCGTCGGCCGGGGATGCGGCCACGACGGAGCTGCGGGCGGCTCCGGAGACCCCGCAGGGCGCGGCGGAAGGCCTTGGCGACGAGGCGACGCGCGAGCTGACGCTGCGCGACCGGGAGGCCGCCGTCCGGGCAGCGGAGGCCGCCGACGCGACCGCCCGGCTGCCCAGGGTCCCGGCGGCGGACGAGACGGCCGTGCTGCCGCGGGTTCCGGCGGCGGACGAGACGGCCGTGCTGCCCAAGGTGCCCGCCGTGGACGAGACCGCGGTGCTGCCGCGGGTCGAGCCGGGGCGCCCGGGGGAGCAGGCGGACAGCACCCGTGAGCTGCCGGTGGTGGACGGCCGGTCGGCCGCCCGGCCGCTCGCTGCCCCGCCCGCGGTCGACCCGCAGTCCACCGCCGAGCGGCCCCGGCCCGAGTGGGCCGAGGAGACCCCGATGGACGACCTGCCGAGCCTGACCGACACCCTGCTCGGCTCGCGCGACGAGTGGGCGCGCTGGGAGCAGGGCGGCGGCGACCCGGCTGAGCCGGGCCGGCCCGACGGCGGCGACCGGCGCCGCGGGGACGACCGCGGCCAGGGCGGCGAGGGCGGCGAGAGCGGCGGCAAGGGCAAGGGCCGGCGCTGGGGTCGCCGGGGCTGAACCGGTACGGATGACGGATGGACGGGCGGCACCGTCGGGGCAGTGAGCCCCGGGGCGCCGCCCGTCGCCGTACTGCCGGCCGCGAGGCTGCGCGGCTGTGTCCACCCCGTGGCCGCTTACTCCGTGCCCCGGACGGAGCAGGGGCTGTCGGAGCGGAGACGTATGCTCGACGGCGGGGAATCGGCGCCGGGAGCGCTGCCGTACGGAGCTTGGGAGCAGCAGTGGCCGTCTGGGACGACCTGGTGGGCCAGGATCGGGTGGTCGACCAGCTGACCGCCGCGGCCCGGGCGGCCGGAGCGACGGTCGAGGCCGGCCGCGGAGCCGCTCCGGGCCAGGGCGGGAACGCGTCCCTGATGACCCACGCCTGGCTGTTCACCGGCCCCCCCGGGGCCGGACAGGTCACCGCGGCGCGCGCCTTCGCGGCCGCCCTCCAGTGCACCAGCCCCGACCTCGCGCTCGGCGGTACGCCCGGCTGCGGGTTCTGCGACGGCTGCCACACCGTGCTGGCCGGCAGCCACGCCGACGTCAAGTACGTGCGGAGCGACGGCCTGTCCATCGGCGTCGGTGACATGCGCGACCTGGTGCTGCGCGCCTCCAGCTACCCGACCGGCGGCCGTTGGTCGGTGATCCTGGTGGACGCCGCCCACCGGCTCACCGAGGCCGCCGCGAACGCGCTGCTCAAGGGCGTGGAGGAGCCCTCCCCACGCACCGTCTGGCTGCTCTGCGCCCCCTCCGTCCAGGACGTGCTGCCGACCATCCGCTCGCGCTGCCGCCTGCTGGTGCTGCGCACCCCCGCCGCCGACGCGGTCGCCGACATGCTGGTCCGCCGCGACGGTGTCGACCCCGAGACCGCCCGGCTGGCCGCGCTCGCGGGGCAGGGCGACATCGAGCGCGCGCGCCGCCTCGCCGTGGACGAGCAGGCCCGCACCCGCCGCGCCGAGGTGCTGCGGATCCCGCTGGAGGTCGCCGACATCGGCGGCTGCCTGACCGCCGCCCAGCGGCTGGTCGACACCGCCAAGGCCGACGCCGAGGCACTCGCCGAGACCCAGGACGCCAGGGAGACGGGGGACCTGAAGGCCGCCTACGGCGCCGCCGAGGGCGCCAAGGCGCCGCGCGGCATGGCCGGGGCGGTCAAGGAACTGGAGAAGCGGCAGAAGAGCCGGGCCACCCGCACCCGCCGGGAGACCCTCGGCGTCGCGCTGCTCGACCTGCTCAGCTTCTACCGGGACGTCCTGGCGATCCAGCTCGGCTCCACCGGCGCGCTCGCCAACGAGGACCAGCGGCAGGCTCTGGACCGGGTCGCCCAGGCCGGCCCGGCCGAGGGCACGCTGCGCCGCATCGAGGCGGTGCTCGCCTGCCGCACGGCGCTGGACCGCAACGTGGACCCGCTGCTCGCGGTCGAGGCGATGACGGTGGCGCTGCGGGCGGGCTGAGGCCCCCTCCCGCGTCGTCGGCGGGCGTTCCCCGCGCCGCCCGCGGGCTCTTCCCGCGCCGTCCACTGGCTCTTCCCGCGCCGCTCCGGCTCCCCGGTGTAGGCCTCCCGGAGTCGGCCCGGTGTCCCACCTTCGAGTGAACGGGCGATACTCGCCGGGCACACCCGCGTGTGACGGCACGCCCGTTGTGCACGCTGGGGGCCGACTGTGCCCCGGCCGTACCCGGGTCTTCCCGTTCGGGAGGGCCCGACGCCGGAGCGGTCGCCTCCCGTACGGCACCGGGTTCGTCCGGCGTCGGCCCTCCTCCCGAGGTGGTGCGTTCCGTGGTTCGTCCGCTCCTCGTCATCCCCCTGTTGGCCGCTGCCCTCGGCGGGATCTGGCTGGCGCGCGGTGCGCTCCAGCGCTGGCGTGACCTGCGGGCCGCCGAGGCGTACGAGCTGGCCGGTGACCGGTGGCCGATGCTGGTGCGGGCCGGCGGGGCCATGGTCTGCGGGGTGTGCGTCACCGCGCTGACGCTGCTCACCGCGCTCGGGGCGTTCGGCGCTCTGAGCGGGAAGCGGGGTGGGGCGGACCAGGCGCGGTCCGCCGTGGACGCGGCCGGGGCGGGCGCCTGGCCCGGGTCGGCGACGGGGGCGGCGGTCCGGCAGCAGGCGGCGCCGCCCACGGCCCCCGAGTCGGCCGCTGCGGCGCCGACCGCGAGCGCGGCACCGGCCGGGGCGTCCGCCGTGGCCAGCCGCTTCGACAGCGTCGGGCACCCGGGCGGCGGCGAGCTGCTCCAGTCCGCCGTGCTCGGCCCCGACGGGAAGCCGCGCAACGTCCGGGTCTGGCTGCCGCCGCAGTACGGCAGGGAGCCGAACGCGCGCTTCCCGGTCGTGGTGATGCACGCCGCCACCCCGAGCAAGACCGCCGACGCAGAGGTGCCGGACGTCTTCGAGGGCGTCGGCGCCGCCCTGCAGACCGGCCGCACCCGTCCGTTCATCCTGGTCGCGCCCGAGGCCCCGAACGGCACCGCGCACCCCTGCGAGCTGGTCGCCGCCGCCCCGGCCGCCGTCGCCGACGACCCGACGCTGCGGGCCACCGTCGCGGCCTCCTTCCGCACCCTCCCGCCCGGCCCGGCCTCCTGGGCCGTCCTCGGGATCGGCGACGGCGCGTCCTGCGCGGCCGCGGCCGGGCTGGCCAGGCCGGACCTCTACGGCGCGGCCGCCGCGGTCTCCGGCCGCTACGACGCCGCCTTGCTCGCCCAGACCGGCGCCGAGGCCCCGGCGGGCAGCTCGGCCAAGCTGCTGCTGGCCGCAGCCAGGGGCGACGCGGCCGGACTGGACGCGGCCCGCAAGCTCCAGAACGCACTCAAGGCCGGGCCGGGCCCGGCGGCCAAGGCCGAGGTACGGATCTCGGACAACGTGCAGGACTACACCGCGGACCGGGAGCGGCTTCGACTGGTCAGGCAAGCGGCGCAGTTCCTGGCCGAGGCGCTGGCCAAGGCGTCCTGAGGGCCACCGCGCGGACGTTACGCTGCCCGGCACCCGGGGTGGGTACCGGGCAGTGGCGTTGCTCGGTTCCCGTACTTTTCCCGGTGTTCCCGGAGCGGTGGAGAGGAAGCGGATGAGGGTCGTCGGGCGGGCGCGGGCGCGGGTGCGGGTGCGGGTGCGGCTTCTGGCCCGGACGCGGGTGGCGGCGGCGGTGCTCGTGGCCGGGCTGGTGGCCGTCTCGGCGGGCGGCTGCAACGGGCCCACCGTGGCGTCCGGTGATCCCGGCTCGACCGACTCCGTCGGACCCGACGCGCCGCCCTCCGCCGCCCCGCTGGAGCCGCTGCCCGCCGCCGTGCCTGCCGCGCTCGCGCCGTACTACGCGCAGCAGCCGACCTGGCAGCCGTGCGACGGCGGGTTCGAGTGCACCACCTTCCGGGTGCCGATGGACTACGACCGCCCCGGTGACGGCGACCTCACCCTCTCGGCCGCCCGCTCGACCGCCGAGACGGGTGGTTCGGGCGACCCCCGGCTCGGTTCGCTGCTGCTCAACCCGGGCGGCCCCGGCGGTTCGGCGGTCGAGTACCTGGAGGCCGTCGCCAGGACGTACGACCGCGCGGTGCACGCCCGCTACGACCTGGTCGGCCTCGACCCGCGCGGGGTGGGCCGCAGCAACCCCGTCAGCTGTCTGAGCGGGGACCGGATGGACGCCTTCACCGCCGCCGACCTGGCCCCCGGGGACCAGCGGGCGATCGACGCGCTGGTCGCCGCCGACAAGGAGTACGCCGAGGGCTGCCGCAAGCAGGCCGGTCCCGCGCTCGGCCACCTCAGCACCGTCGAGGCGGCCCGCGACATGGACGTGCTGCGGGCCCTGCTCGGCGACGAGCGGCTGAACTTCGTCGGCAAGTCGTACGGCACCTTCCTCGGCGCCACCTACGCCGGGCTGTTCCCGAGCCGGGTCGGCCGGGTGGTGCTGGACGGCGCGATGGACCCGGCGCTCGACTCGGTCACCAGCAACCGCGTCCAGGCCGGCGGCTTCGAGACCGCCTGGGCCGCCTTCGCCAAGGACTGCGCCAAGCGGGAGGACTGCCCGTTCGGCCACACCGAGCAGCAGATCGGCGAGCAGCTCACCGCCCTCCTCGCGGCCGTCCACGCAGCCCCGCTGCACAGCACCGACAAGGGGCGCCGGCTGACCGAGTCCCAGGCCACCACCGGCGTCGTCCAGGCCATGTACGCCGCGTTCCTGTGGCCCGAGCTGCGCACCGCGCTCGCCGACGCCAAGGCGGGCGACGGCACCGCGCTGCTGAAGCTCTCCGACGCCTACTACGGGCGCGAGGCGGACGGCTCGTACCCCAACCTGATGTTCGCCAACACGGCGGTGAACTGCCTCGACCTGCCCGCCCCGTTCAGCTCGCCGGAGGACGTCCAGCGGGCGGTGCCGGACTTCGAGCGGGCCTCGCCGCACTTCGGGCGCGACATGGCCTGGATGGCGCTGACCTGCGCCTACTGGCCGATCCGGGCCACCGGTGCGGCGCACACCATCCGGGCCGCCGGCGCCGCCCCGATCGTCGTCGTCGGCACCACCCGCGACCCGGCCACCCCGTACGACTGGGCCCGGTCGCTGGCCGGGCAGCTGGAGTCCGGCCGCCTGCTCACCTACGACGGGGACGGCCACACCGCCTACGGGCGGAGCAGCACCTGCGTGGACGGCGCGGTCAACCGGTTCCTGCTCACCGGGGAGGCGCCGGAGCAGGGCAAGCGCTGCGCCTCCTAGCTTGGGGCCGCCCTACACGCCCGCCGTCGCCCGCCGTCGCCGGCCGTGCCGCCCGGTCAGGCGGAGGAGACCGCCAGCTTCGCGGCGAAGCCCGCGAACAGCACGGCGACACCGCTGGTCAGGGTCGCGGACAGGCGCCTGCGGCGGCGGAAGGCGGTGGCGAGCGTGGTGCCGGCGAAGATCAGCAGCGAGAGGTAGAGCAGGCTGAAGGTCTGCAGGATGCCGCCGAGCAGGGCGAAGGAGAGCGCGGGCTGCCCGTACGACGGGTCGACGAACTGGGTGAAGAACGACAGCAGGAACAGGATCGCCTTCGGGTTGAGCAGGCTGATCACCAGCGCCCGCCGGAACGGCCGCTCACCCGCCTCCGGCACCGCTTCGGCCGCCGGGTCGGCCTCCGACCGGCGCTCGCGCCAGAGCTGGCGGGCGGCCCGCAGCATCCCGAACCCGATCCACAGCAGGTAGGCCGCCCCGCCGAACTTGACCACCGCGAACACCGCCGGGTTGGCCTTCAGCAGGGAGGCGGCGCCCAGCGAGGTCAGGCTGATCAGCGTGAGGTCGCCCACGAACACGCCCGCCGCCGCCCGGTACCCGGTCCGGATGCCCTTGCGGGCGGCGACCGACAGCACGTACAGCGAGTTGGGGCCGGGCAGCAGGATGATGACGAGGGCGCCGAGGACGTACGTCGCCAGGTCGTTGACACCGAGCACGGTGCGCTCCGGAGGTGGGGGAGGGGTGACAGGGGGCGCTCATCGTAACGTCGTACAGGCGATCGATTGAAGCGACAACCATCCGCCCCTCACCCGTCCCCGCCCGCCCCCGAGCACCCCGGCTACGGATCACCTGCGAACCTGTGTAGACTGACCCGCGTTGCCACCACACGTGGCAGCGGTGCCGCCTTAGCTCAGTTGGCCAGAGCAACGCACTCGTAATGCGTAGGTCGCGGGTTCGAATCCCGCAGGCGGCTCAGTGAAGGCCCAGGTCATCTAGCCCATGACCTGGGCCTTTTGCCGTTCCTTGGCGTGTGAGCAGGCGTCAGTGGCGCGCTACAAGATCGCTTGCGTGAGCGATGCGTGAGCGCTGGGGTTGATCTTGGGTTGGCCCTTGGCCTTCTTGGCCTTCCGCTTGGCCTTCTTCGCCGCCTTCCGCTTGGCCTTCTCCGCTTCGGCTGCGGCCTTGGCGCGGGCCTCGGCTTCGGTCTTCCGCTGGAGGGGGACGAGCTTCGCGGCGGCCTCGGCGGCGTCTTTGGCGATCTCGGGCAGGACGCTGGTGTAAATGTCCGAGGTGATCTTGATGGAGGAGTGGCCGAGCATGTCGGACACCACCTTCATGTCGACCCCTCCTGCGAGCGCTAGGGTGGCCGCGCCGTGGCGGAGGTCGTGCAGGCGGATCGGCGGCAGGCCGGACGCGGTCACGAGCCGCTCGAACATCTCGGTGACCTTGCCTGGGTGAAGCCAGGAACCATCCTCGTTGGTGAAGACCCGGCCGGTGTCCTTCCAGGCCGGCCCCCAGTCGGCCCGCTCCTTCTGCTGCCGCTCCCGGTGGCGTCGGAGGACGGCCACCGTGTCGTCGTCC
The DNA here is from genome assembly GCF_042734825.1 of Kitasatospora sp. NPDC059648. Lineage (NCBI taxonomy): Bacteria > Bacillati > Actinomycetota > Actinomycetes > Kitasatosporales > Streptomycetaceae > Kitasatospora > Kitasatospora sp. NPDC059648. Next base: position 94,959 of record NZ_JBHWDU010000025.1, read on the forward strand.
AGCGCCACGGTCCGGAAGCTCCCGTCGGTCTTGGGGTCGGACTCCTCGACCTCCCAGCCGTCCTGCACGAGCTGGGCTGTCACGGTCAGCGAGCCGTTGTCGAGGTTGGTCTCGGACCACAGCTGGCCGCACGCCTCGCCCCGGCGGAGCCCGCGGAAGGCGATCACGTGCCACATCGCGTACAGGCGGTCGGCAGCAACGAAGTCGAGGAACGCGCCGGTCTGCTGCGGCGTCCAGACCATCACGGGGGAGGGCTTCACGCCGGTCGCCTGCCACTGGGCGACCCGCTCTGGGGTCCAGACCAGAGCCTTCGGCTTGGCGGCCGGGTCGAGCTTGACGTGGGCGGCCGGGTTGAGAGTGATCAGGCCCTCGGGGATCGCGTCGTTCAGGGCGGTCCGGAGCGTGGCCCGGATGCGCTGGCGGGTGGCCGCGCCGGTCGTTCGCCGGAAGGGCGGCATCCCGGCGAGTTCGGCGCGCAGAGCCTTGCGGCGGGCGCGGTTCTCCACGCCCTTGATCGGCACCGCGTCGAGTTCGGCCTTCAGCGCGTGCCGCAGGGCGTTGTTCTCCAGGATCTCCTCGTTGGCGTCGGCGATGGCCGTGAACATCTCGGCGAGCGTGCTCACCCGCAGCCGGTCGACGCGGATGTGCCCGATGCGGGGCTTGAGGTGGACCCGCACGTCACACTCGTAGCGGGTGATCCCGGACTTGCGGATCTTCTTGCCGGCCAGCCAGGTATCGAGCCACTCGCCCACGGTGACGCGGCTGGACAGATCCTGACCAGCCTTCAGGCGGTTGCGGGTCTCCTCGATGTCGGGCAGCTGAGCCTTCTCGTCTGCGACCTTCACCAGGAGGTCGGAGACCAGGGCCAGGTCGTCGGGATCCTCCTTGCCGAGGGCGAGCAGGCCGCGAACGTGGTCGAGGTCAGCCTGAGCCTCCTTCAACGTCTCGTAGCCGGCGCGGTTGAACGAACGGCGCGTGCCGTCCTCGGCGTTGGGCAGCTCCTGGCGTATGGAGTAGGCGCCGTGCTTTCGGCTGCCGAGCTTCGGGCACGCCTTGCCGAGCGGCTTTCCGGTCTCGGCGTCGCGGCAGTAGCAGCGGTGATAGGTGGAACCCTTCATTCGTCCTCCAGATCGGTATCGGTTTTGAGAGGGGGGAGTTCGGCGTCGAGAAAACCGAGGCTTGGCGCGAGGGGCGAAACCTCCAGGCCGATCTCGCGCAGTCGTGCCCTGACGGGTTGAAGCCGCTCGCGGACGGCGGCGACGAAAGCGTCGAGTTTCTCCTGCGAGCCGGGAGGCCATTCCTCCCGAAACAACTTGAACTCCAGTTGGAACGCGTCGTGATGCTCCTCCTGAAGCTCCTGCCAGATCCGTTCGTGCTCCCGGTAGAGGCGGAGCCGATACATCCCGAGCGAGTGGCGGGCCTCTCCTGTGAAGTGGGTGAGCGCCGACCAGCGGTCGCTGGGCATCTCTGGCAGGTAGTCGACCCAGCCGCCGAGGGCTGGGGAGAAGAGCAGCTCGACCGGTGCGATGTCCAGGGCCTCGGCCACGACGATCAGCTCGGGAATCGTGATCGTCTTGCGCCTGCCGGACTCCCAGTTGGCGATGACGTTCCGGGGGACTTCGTAGCCCAAGTCCCTTGTTTCGTCGGCCACATCCTGCGCGGACAGTCCAAGGTCTTGCCTCCTTCGGGTGATTGCTCGGATCACGTCCTTGGTGATCCGTTCGGGCCAGTCGGGCGCGTCTCTGTCGTCGGTGGGCCAGTGTTCCGCGCGGCGTTGTGTCATATCGACACAGTAGCCACTGGAAAGCTCTTCTCCGTTGCGGCATTCCGCCGCAGCCCCCGTCCGGGGGCAGCTCGGATTTGGAGTTCATATGCGAACTGGTGATATATCGGCGACGGCGCAGGGGATGGGTCGGGCCGAACTTCTCAGGCTGCCGGCGGCCATCGACCTCGACACCGCTAACCGGGCCATCGGCCTCGGGCGGAGCAAGGGCTACGAGCTGGCCCGCCTCGGCGCGTACCCCTGCCGGGTCCTGCGGCTGGGCAAGAAGTACCGCGTGATCACGGCGGACCTTCTGCGCCTGCTCGGCATCGAGGCGGCGGTCGGTGAGGGTTCGGCGGCTGATGCAGCTTGACGTGGCGAGAGACCGATTCACAAGCCTGTCTGCCGTGGGCGTACTTGCCCGATTAGAGTGGATCTTCCTGCGGCATGACCGTACGTTCGTGGGGCCCCGGCGGCCGAGGGCGCCCCCGGCCCCCCCCCCCCCCCCGCCCAACACCAAAAAGGGAAGGGGGGCGCGGTGGCCCCCCCCAACACCCCCCAGCCCCGCGCGATATAAAAAAC